>NZ_JAMXXM010000013.1:0-73232 GCF_024129715.1 Acinetobacter lwoffii | reverse complement strand
TCCCTTCCCGAACTCAGAAGTGAAACCTCTTAGCGCTGATGGTAGTGTGGGGTTACCCATGTGAGAGTAAGTCATCGCCAGCTCATTATTCGAAATCCCCCTCCGCCAAGGCAGAGGGGGATTTTTTTATGTGCAAAAATTATAAATAAAACTTCAAAATTAACTCGTTTTATAGCTTTTAAAATGTATCTATTTACCTTTCTCTGCTGAATTTACATCAGAAATTCTGTATCTTGATGTTAATTTGAACAATAAATCAGTATGGAGAAGATAATGTTGTCACAATTTAAAATAAAAATTCTACTCAGTTGTTGTGCTTTAGCGTTTACTGCGTGTCATGCAGAGAATTCATCTTCTCGAAGTACTCAAGAGGCATCTACATCAGCTGCCAAATCAGATGCAGTCTCTTCTAACTTGCAAAAATATAAAGCTGAACAGGTTGCTCAATTTAATGAACCCTGGGCGATTACTACTTTAAATGATGGCCGACTATTGATTACTGAGCGTAAAGGAAAATTGCAGCTCTTTGATCCAAAAACCAAGAAAAAAATTGAAGTCAAAGGCATACCTCAAGTCGCATATGGAGGCCAAGGTGGCTTAGGCGAAATTACTTTACATCCTGATTTTGCAAAGAATCGGTGGGTATATCTGAGCTATGCCGAACAAGGCCAAGGCGGATATGGTGCAGTGGTGATCCGGGGTAAATTAAACTTAAATCAAGCCACTCTTCAACTCACACAAATTGAACGGATCTGGACGCAAGTGCCGAAATTTTCAGGCCAGGGACATTATGCCCATCGGATTGTATTTGGGCCGGATGGTAAGTTATGGATCAGTTCAGGAGAACGTCAGCAATTCAACCCTGCACAGGACATGCAATCTAATGCCGGTAAAATTATTCGCCTGAATGATGATGGCTCAATCCCTGCCGATAATCCTTTTATGACTCAGGGTAAAATTGCCCAGCAGGTCTGGAGTCTTGGACATCGTAATCCTCTAGGCATGGCTTTTGATCCGAAAGGGCAGCTTTGGGTGATCGAAATGGGACCGAAAGGCGGCGATGAACTAAACAAGATTATCAAAGCTAAAAATTATGGCTATCCGTTAGTATCCAATGGCGATCATTATGATGGCAAGCCAATTCCTGACCACAGTACCCGACCTGAATTTGAGGCCCCGGCACTGGATTGGACTCCGGTAATTTCTCCTTCAGATTTAATTTTTTATACGGCTAATGTCTTCCCGAAATGGAAAAATAAAGCGATTGCGACCGGTCTGTCTTCTAAAGCGATTGTGATTGTGGATACGACCCAGACCCCAGTGAAAGAAGTTCAGCGTCTGGATATGAAAGAGCGGATTCGCGGGGTTGCTCAGGCACAGGATGGTTCACTGTGGGTGATTCAAGATGGTCCGCAAGCAGGTTTGTTAAAAATGACAGCACCTTAATCCTCTGCTTTTAGGATGCTTATCTGAAAATGAGTTATTGAAAGGTGGAATAACGCAGCATGAGCTGACCCTCTGAATGAAAGGATTTTTAAGCTGATGCTGGCATGAAAGAAAAAGGCCTCTACATCCTGTGAAGGCCTTTTCATATTCTGTTAAAGGTATAATATCTGTTATACCGATCAGCATCCTGCTACGTGAATTTTTTATTTTTCTTACAAGACTTCCTGTCTTGGTATGATCTGAATATAGCCTGAAGCGATACAGCGCAATAGGGCAGTTTGGCTGCATAGATTGTAGGTCAAAGCCGACAGCCAAATTTTAAAAAGATAAATTCAAAAATACTGTTTTAAAATGATCATCCGATCAAATTACAAATAGGGATGGTGATTTTGCTGTATGTTAGCGAGAGAATACTCTTTTGATATGCATCAACTGATATAAATAAAAATGTCGATAAAATAATAAAAAGGAAACTCCTATGCCTACGATTTAAATTGAAGTTCGCCAACAATATCCTCAAGCAGTTGAGGAACAATTGCTTAACAGCGTATTTCATTGTGTGAAAACTGCCTTTCAGCTACCTGAATATGATCGTAATATTCGTCTGGTCGTGCATGAAGCGCATCGTTTTCAGTATATGAGTCATTTAGCTCAGCCTGAATATTTTACCTTGATCAGTATTGACTGTTTTGCTGGCCGCAGTCTGGAGACCAAGCGCAACTTGTATCAGCAAATGGTCAAAAGTCTTGGGGAAATCGGTATTCCTGCAGACCATATTTTGATTCATCTGAGAGAAAGTGCATTGGAAAATTGGGGTATTCGGGGAGGGCAAGCCGCCTGTGATGTTGATCTCGGGTTTAAGGTTAATGTCTGATGCATCCCGATCAGTATTCAAGTTAAATCTAAAGTTTAAAAACAGAAAAGCCTCAACATCCTGTCGAGGCTTTTCTGGATTTGCTTCTCAGATCTGACTCCTGTCTAATCTGTCAACGTCCTGTTGATTGGCGCTTTTTATTGTTGTCGTATCGCTTTGCAGACTTCCTGTCTGTCTATGTACTGACTATAGCCTCGCATAAAACAACCGCATAGCGGCTAAACTCTGCGCTGCATGTAGGCTAAAACGTACAGGGCTGTCGTCCAGTCATTAAGCACTGACATATTGAATCAGTCTATCCACCACAGCTTTTAAGTTTTTATTATCAAATTCATTGCCTTGGAAGGAATAATCTTTGTTGCGTGCAAAGATGTCACGGATTTCAATCACGGCATTGGTATCTACCAGTCCAAGTTGAGTGCCGACTTGACGAATCTGGTCAATCGAACGTGAGCCATTGGTCGCGCCATAACCAATATAAGCTGCCGGTTTGCCTTGCCATTCCTTGCCGAGATAATCCAGGGCATTTTTCAGGGCAGGGCTATAGCCATGATTGTATTCAGGCGTGACAAAAATAAAGGCATCGCCAAGCGCAATCTTGTCGGCCCAGTCTTGCTGTTTGGGCTGATCATAAATCCCGGTCAATGGGGGATGAGCACCAGAAAACAGCGGAAGATCCCATTCTTTTAGATCGACAATTTCAGTTTCCAAAGTGCTAAAGGCATAACTTTTAATTTCCTGCAGTACCCAGTGCGCCACTTTAATCGCAGTACGTCCCTCACGAACACTCCCAACCACAATATAAATTTTCATGTTTCATCCTTTCTTCGGGTCTGATCATCAAATTAATCAGATTTCAGGAAGGTGACTAGAGATGATTTGTATCCGGAAAATAAAAAGCTCCCGAAGGAGCTTTTTTAAAATCAGTTAATTAGCTGAGGTTCTACATCAGTTTAATGCCTTGCTGACCCGCAGGTGTCACTTTAAAGATTTCCACTTCAAAGGTGATGTTTTTGCCTGCCAATGGATGGTTAAAATCCACTTCAGTGATTTCATCATTCACCGATCTCACCACGCCATACAAGGTGGCTTTGGCTTTGTCTTCAAACTCGATCATGTGACCTTCGATCGGACGTTCTCCGAACTTCACCGTATCAAATTTCTGGATGTTTTCTGGATTCCATGGACCAAAAGCATCTTCTGGTGGCAGGCTCACCGTACGACGGTCACCGGCACGTAAACCAAACAATGCTTTTTCAAAACCAGGCAGTAAATTGCCATCACCAATCACCAGGCTGACCGGTTCTTCACGGCTACGGGTATTGTCAATTTCCACGCCATTTTCGATTGCGACAGAAAAGTGCAGCTCGACTTTAGAACCGTCTGCAACCCGGGTTTCTTCGTTAGGATGAATAAAATCAGTCATGTTGTGCTTGCGCCCGTTGAATTCGATGTTTTTCTAAGAAAAAGGTATCAATCAGCATCAGAATAGTGCCTACAGTAATAGCACTATCTGCGATATTGAACGCAGGGAAGTGGCTGTTCTGGTAATACACATGAATAAAATCGACCACATAGCCAAGGCTAACCCGGTCGATTAAATTACCGATGGCACCACCCAGAATCAGGGCAATCGCCAGCGGCAAGATTTTCATGTCTTTTGGCATACGCATCAGCCAAAACACGAAGATTACAGACACTAAACCTGCCAGTGAAGTAAAGAAATAGCGTTGCCAACCACCAGCATCGGACAGAAAACTAAAGGCAGCGCCATAGTTATGTAGCAGTGTCCAATTTAAAAAGGGCAGTACAGGAACAGGATCTGCATAATTCAGATTTGTCACCGCAATCCATTTGGTCCATTGATCCAGAATGATCGCCAGAATGGCCAGCCCAACCCACCATAAATTATGGGGATAGAACTGGAATAAGCCCTTTTTGGTGTGGGTATTAGGCATATTTTCTCTCTTCGCCTTGGCCTGTAGGAAGGTTGATGATACAACGACCGCATAGACCAGGATGTGCAGAATGTGTATTTACATCTGGTAATACATGCCAGCAACGTACGCATTTTTCGCCATCTGCTGCAGACACTTTCACATTCAAGCCTTCAAGATCAGATGCTTCACCTTGTGCAGCATCAAACGCATTGACGATCACTTGTGATGTGATCAGTACGAAACGAAGCTCATCACTTAACTTATCTAGCACTGCTTTTAATTCAGCATTTGCCCAAAGTTCAACTTTGGCAGACAAGTTAGAACCGACAGTTTTTGCTGTACGTGCAGTTTCAATGAATTTGTTTACTGCAGATTTCACAGCAATGAGCGTTTGCCATTCAGCTTCAGATACTACATTTGCAGTTGAAGCCACAGGAATGTCATACCATTCAGCCGTGAACACGTATTTCTCTGATTGCTCAGGAATTAATGGCCAAGCTTCTTGTGCAGTAAAGCTCAGGATTGGTGACATCCAACGCACGAATGCTTGTACCAAGTGATACAACGCAGTTTGTGCAGAATGACGTGCTTGCGAATCCGCTTTCGTGGTGTATTGACGGTCTTTGATGATGTCTAAGTAAAAACCACCTAAGTCATTGATACAGAAATTCGTTAAAGCAGTGGTGACGATATGGAAGTTCATATCTTCGTATGCTTTTTTAATGGTTTCTTGCACTTCAGATGCACGTTGCAAGATGTATTGATCAAGCGCGATCAATTGATCTACGGGTAATGCGTCTGTCGAGGGTTTGAAGCCATTCAGGTTAGCAAGCAAGAAACGAAGCGTGTTACGGATACGACGATAACCGTCAGAGGCACGGCTAAAGATTTCTTTACCAGCGGTCATTTCATAACGGTAATCCGCAGAGGCGATCCAGAAACGTAGACCATCCGCACCCATATCTTTAATGATGTCTTGCGGCGTGATCACGTTACCGATCGACTTGGACATCTTGCGGCCTTTTTCATCGACCACGAAACCGTGGGTCAACAAGCCTTTATACGGTGCGCGTTCGTTAATCGCAATCGAAGTCAATAACGACGACTGGAACCAGCCACGGTGTTGGTCTGAACCTTCTAGATATAAATCGGCAGGATCAGTCAGTTCTTCACGTTCACGCAGTACGGCATAGTGCGTTGTACCTGAGTCGAACCAAACGTCTAGCGTGTCACGCACAGCATTGTATTGTTCAGCATCATCACCAATGAACTCACGGGCATCACGGTTGTACCAACCATCAATACCTTCTTGTTCGATCAGTTTTGCAACTTCTTCGATCAGTTCAGGCGTACGTGGGTGCAATTCGTTCGTATCTTTATGTACGAAGAATGGAATTGGCACGCCCCAAGTACGTTGACGTGAGATACACCAGTCTGGACGACCTTCAATCATTGCCTGAATCCGGTTTTTACCCCAGTCCGGTACAAAGCTGATCTCATTTTCAATCGCGTTTAATGCGCCTTGACGTAAACCTTTGGCATCCATGCTGATGAACCATTGTGGGGTCGCACGGAAGATAATCGGCGTTTTATGGCGCCAGCAATGCGGATAGCTATGCTTGATCACCACATGTGCCCAAAGCTTGGTCGCTTCAGTCAATGCCGCAATAATTTTTGGATTGGCTTTGTAGATGTGCTCGCCCGGGAAGATAGGCGACGTTGGTAAATACACACCATTACCACCGACTGGGTTTTCAACTTTTAAGTTGTACTGTAAGCCAACTTTATAGTCGTCCACACCGTGACCCGGTGCAGTATGTACAGCACCTGTACCGCTAGCATCGGTGACGTGTTCACCCAAGATCACTGGCACTTGGCGGTCGCTAATTAAAGGATGTTGAAGAACTAAATTCTCAAGTTTTGCACCTGTGAATTCAGCAAGCACTTCAAATGCAGTAAAGCCATAACGCTGAGTCGCAGACTCAACCAATGATTTCGCCAAAATGAAGTTTTGTGCAGCTTTATCTTCGGCTGTTGCTTTCACCAGTTGGTATTCAAGCTCAGCATGCAGTGCAACCGCCTGGTTAGCAGGCATGGTCCAAGGTGTGGTGGTCCAGATCACGATATCGGTACGATCAGCAACGTCTACGCCTAAACGAGCAGACAAATCAGCTAAATCAACAACAGTGAAACCGACATCAATTGCATCCGATTTTTTATCTTCATATTCAACTTCAGCTTCAGCCAATGATGAACCACAGTCCAGACACCAGTTGACTGGTTTAAGACCTGGCTCGATATGACCTGCTTTCGCGATTGCACCCAGTGAACGTACGATGTCGGCTTCTTGTTTGAAGTTCATCGTGAGGTAAGGATTGTCCCAATCACCGAACACACCCATACGTACGAAGTCTTTCTTTTGAAGCTCAACTTGGGTGTAGGCATATTCACGACACGCTTTACGGAAAGTTGAAGCATCAACTTTTACACCGACTTTACCGACTTTTTCTTCGACTTTCAGTTCGATTGGCAAACCGTGACAGTCCCAACCCGGTACATATGGCGCATCAAAACCATCCATGACACGGCTTTTGATAATGATGTCTTTGAGTACTTTGTTGACCGCATGACCCAAATGGATTTGACCATTGGCATAAGGAGGGCCGTCATGAAGCACGTATTTTTTCTTGCCAATACGCGATTCACGAATCTGCTGATAAATGTTGTCGGCATACCACTCTTCTAACCATTTCGCTTCACGTACTGCCAAATTTGCTTTCATTGCAAAGTCAGTACCTGGGAGGTTTAGCGTGGCTTTATAGTCCACTGCATTTTCAGGAGTTTGCTTATCGCTCATGCAAGTCGTCTTCCAATCTAATCAGTTATGTCACTGACACGTTTTACAATAAAAATATGGGATATTAAAAGGGAAATGTGGGGTGATTTCGACGAAACTCAAGCAGTTTCTCGACATCATCATCAATTCCGGCTTTTAGCGCTTCAAGCGAAGGATAGTCCTTTTCGCCATGTAAATAGTTTAAGAACGTCACCCGCATCAACAGGCCATACAGATTAGCAGAAACATCTGGAAAATGTACTTCTAATCGCCACTCTGGGTGTGCTTGTTTGATGGCTGGACGTGTGCCGACATGACCTGCCCCAAACAGGGCAGTCGGGTCATAACCCGCAATACCGGTTTGCGTTGCAGAGTCGGCTTTTACTTTGTCTTTTAAGGATTGGGTTTCACAAATGACTTCCACCCCATAAATTCCTTTCAGGCAGGGCTTATGACGGTTGAGCCGTACATTAATGGTCGGGAAATCAATGGTTCGACCAATCTGATCGCCATATTGCACCCGCCCAGTAATGCTATAAGGACGACCCAGCAATTGTGCGGCCAAGGCTAAATCACCAGCTTGCAAGGTCTGGCGAATCCGGGTGGAACTGACCCGTTCACCATCTAGAGCAATGGTAATTAAATTGGTCACTTCAAACCCGTAATTGCGCAGGAATTCGCTGTTGCCTTGGCGGTTTTTACCAAAGTGAAAATCATCGCCTAAGACCAGATGCCGGGCATTCAGTTTTTCTTTTAAAATGTCGGCAAAAGCTTCTGCAGTCAGGCTGCGAAAAGTATGGTCAAATTTCGCCACTGCGATATAGTCCACACCCAGCTCAGTCAGATATTCAACTTTTTCACGCAATGATGAAATACGCGGTGGAGCATCATAACCCTGAAAGTATTCAAGTGGTTGCGGCTCGAAAATCATCACTACAGATTTTAAACCCTGTGCTTTGGCCACCTGTTGCAGCTGACGGATCATCGCCTGATGGCCTAAATGCACGCCGTCAAAATTACCGATGGTCACGGCAGTTTTGGGTAATTCAGAATGAGAGGCTAGAGCATTTAGACGGAGCAGCTGCATGGGCAAATCAAGTGATTAGAAATATCGAGAGGCTATATATTGCCATAATCTCGCGCTTTCGTCTTGCTGTTGTGTTTTTATGCAATATTTTTCTTGAAAATTCATCTTCCTTGGAATTGAGCCGGCTGGTTTTTCTACGCACTAAGTATGTTTGATCAGAGCACTGGTGCTTTTCATTCAGCCGGTTTTGTTTTCTAATGTCAGGGTTTTTTTTGATATCAGGTGTTTCGAATGTCCGATCTGGCGCTCATCATGGCTCTACCCAATGAATCCAAAGGCTTGTTTGAAGCAGAAGGCATTCAGGTACATTACAGCGGGATTGGTAAAGTCAATGCGGCTTTTAAAGCTTTTGAGGTGATTCAGAACACCGGTTGCAGTACCTTATTGAATTTGGGCAGCGCGGGAAGTTCGCATTTTAATGCGCATGAACTGGTCGAAGTCAAGCAATTTGTACAGCGTGATATGGATGTGTCGCCCCTTGGCTTTGAGATCGGCATGACCCCGATGGATCAGCATTTCCCGGGTGCGATTGAGCTGGATTCTTTCTTTGACCATTTGCCGAAAGGGATTTGTGGAACAGGCGATAGCTTTGAAACCGGTATTTCAAAAGTGGCGTGTAATCTGGTCGATATGGAAGGCTATGCCTTGGCCAAAGTCTGTAAAAAGCTGGGCGTTCGGCTGATTTCAGTGAAATACATTACTGATGGAGCTAATGAGACTGCGCATCTGGATTGGGAAGAAAATCTGTTATTGGGTGCGAAAAAATTATTAGATTTATATCAAATGGTAAAATAAATAGGAGGGTCAAGTTTGCTCGGCGACCATAGCAGCTATGGTCGTGTGCCAATCAGAAGCGCTTGCTTATTTATCCGTGCGTGGAACCACGCCGTATAACATCATATGTACCGTATGCTGGATAATGCGTTGCTGCATGCTGCGGTTACGCAAGGTTTTACCCGTGACCATTTCCATTTGGGTCGCAAAGTCTGCATAGTTCTGGGTAATCGCCCAAATATTCAGAATCAGTAACTCAGGATCAATATCTGCAGAAATTTTGCCTTGCTCTTGCCAGTTGGAAATTACTTTGGCTTTACGCTTGACCAGTTTTTTCAGTGGACCTTTTAAAATTTCCAGAATATGCGGTGCACCTTGAATCACCTCCAAAGCAAATAAACGAGATGCTTTAGGCTGGGTACGCGACACTTCAATTTTTTGCATCAAATAATTGGTGATCGCTTCTTCAGGTTCAAGTTCAGCTTCCAGGGTTTGTAAAGGCGCCAGCCATTTTTGTAGAACGGTGGTTAATACCTCGACATACAGGGCTTCTTTATTTTCATAATAATAGAAAATATTCGACTTATGCATTTCTGCAATTTGTGCGATTTCATCCAGACTTGCCCCATTAAAACCATATAGGGAAAATACGTCTAGTGCAGCATTTAGCAGCTGATTGCGTTTTTGAGTACTCTTTTTTTGTTCCATTAGCAAATATAAAAAACAATGAAAAAGGGAATCCTCAATTGTACGGCAAATCATCAGATTTGTGCACACAGTCACAGGCTAATTTTTTGAATAATGATGATTTATTCTCTAGATCAATATTTAAAACAGGCTAAATGCATTTACACCAAGAGAAAAATTCAAGTTTCTGAAAATACTTCATTTATTCATCTTTTTTCTTCATCAATGCAAGAGAGGAATAATACTGAAATGAATCTGATAAAAATGTTCTCTTATTGAGATAAATGTATTTTTATAAGAATAAGACCCAAAACCATGCGCGATTTTAGGTTGGATTGGGTATTCAGGTCGCTAAAACTGCCTGCAAGACCTGCTGTTCTAGTTCTGCAAATGTCACACTTTTTTGCCGGGGACGTGGCAAATTGACCTTAAATTCTTTGGCAATATGGCCTTTGTCCAGCAAGATAATCCGGTCTGCCAATTGCACTGCTTCACTGACATCATGCGTGACCAGAATGGCGGTAAAGCCTTGCTCGGTCCAGAGACGTTCAATCAGGTTCTGCATTTCCAGACGTGTCAGGGCATCCAGGGCGCCGAGCGGTTCATCCAGCAGTAGAATACGCGGCTGATGCGATAATGCCCTCGCCAAGGCGGTACGTTGCCGTTGTCCTCCAGAAAGCTGTGAAGGCCACAGTCCAGCTTTTTCTTTGAGTCCGACCTTTTCCAGCATTTGCGAAGCTTTGGCATGCTGCTCCTTCGGTAAACCGAGTTGAACATTCTGTTCGATGCTGCGCCAGGGCAGCAGGCGAGGGTCCTGAAACATCACCCGGATATCATCGGTAGTAATGCCTTCGCGAATATGCCGGGCTGACTTAAACTTGATTTCGCCGTAGCTTTGCTGTTCCAGATCGGCAATCAGGCGCAATAAGGTACTTTTACCACAACCGCTGCGACCAACAATTGCCAGAAATTCACCCGGCTGGATATGCAGGTCCAGATCTTCCAGAACCTTGACCGAACCGTAAAACTTGTGCAGCTGTTCAATGATAATTTCGGCACCGATCACTGCAGCAGGATTGATCTCTGCCGCAGGTTGGTCCAGTGGCACAATCGGGTCATTGGCATGACGCCCTAAACTGAGATCAGTCATCACATGCTCCTCATTTATTCTTTATTTTTGATAGCCGGCATGCCAGCGCAGCAGGAATCGCTCTAAGGCCACGGCCAGAACATCGGCCAGTTTGCCGAGCAGGGCATACAATAAAATACCTACCAGAACCACGTCAGTTTGCAAAAATTCACGTGCATTCATGGTCATATAACCAATACCAGACTGGGCGGAAATGGTTTCGGCCACGATTAACAATACCCAGACCAGACCTAGAGAAAAACGCAGTCCGACCAGAATTGACGGCATCGCACCCGGCAGAATAATTTCTTTATACAGTTGCCAGCGAGTTAAGCCATAGCTTTTGCCCATCTCGATCAATTGCGGATCGACGGAACGAATCCCATGATAGGTATTGATATAAATCGGGAAAAATACCCCAATCGCCACCAGAAACAATTTGGCAGATTCATCAATCCCGAACCATAAGATGACTAGGGGAATGAGTGCCAGTGCAGGAATATTGCGGATCATCTGCAAGGTGGTGTCGAGCAGGGTAGAGGCAGTTTTGGATGAACCATTTAACAGACCCAGCAATAGGCCCAAACCACCGCCGACCAGTAAGCCACTGATGGCACGTCCTGCACTGACTTGCACATGCGTCCACAGTTCACCGCTGAGCAATAAATTCCAGAAGGCTAAAACCACGGCACTCGGTGCAGGCAGAATCCGGCTTTCCAGCAGGCCTGTGCTAGAGGCAATTTGCCAAACTGCAATCAAGAAAATTGGAACCAGCCAGGGCAGCAGATGCTGCCCCAGAATTGTTCCACGTGAAACCTGCTTTGGGGTCAGGGTTTCAACGGAAACGACTTTTGACATTAAGCAGACTCCTTAATTTTCTCAGCCTGCTTGTTCTCGTCCGGTGTGTAGTTGTTCGCCACGATTTCACCAAATGGACCGGTCAAGTTTGGTTGAGTGAGTTTTTGCTGGGTTTCCAGTGGAAGTAAAGGGAATACCAGTTCTGCAAAACGGATGGATTCTTCCAGATGTGGATAGCCTGAGAAAATAAAGGTGCTGATCCCCAGATCGGCATATTCCTGGATACGTGCAGCGACAGTTTCCGGATCGCCGACCAGTGCCGTACCTGCACCACCACGAACCAGACCCACACCTGCCCAGAGGTTTGGAGAAACTTCGAGTTTGCTGCGATCGCCATTGTGCAGTTCTGCCATACGGCGCTGACCGACCGAGTCCATGGATTTGAACTTGGCTTGGGCTGCAGCGATAGTGGCATCATCCACATATTGAATCAGTTCTTCAGCCGCCGCCCAGGCCTGCTCATTGGTTTCGCGTACGATCACGTGTAAACGGATCCCGTAATTCAGTTCACGACCTTTAGCTGCAGCCTTGGCTTTTACCACTGCAATTTTTTCTTTGACTGCTGCCGGTGGCTCGCCCCAGGTCAAGTAAGTATCGACCTGATCCGTGGCCAGCTCAATGGCATCATCCGATGAGCCACCAAACCATAAAGGCGGATGCGGCTGCTGAATGGGTGGATACAGCAATTTTGCATCATCGACACTTAAGCGTTCGCCATGGAAACTAAAGCTTTCACCTGTATGTGAGCGTTTTAGAATTTCACGCCAGATGGTGGTGTATTCGCTTGCTGTTTTATAACGGGTTTTGTGATCTTCATAAACGCCGTCACCTTTCAGCTCCTGTTCGTCACCACCAGTCACTAGGTTTAGCAAGACCCGGCCATTGGATAAACGGTCAAAGGTCGCAGCCATACGTGCAGCCAGTGCTGGCGTGGTCACACCCGGGCGCAACGCCACCAGGAATTTTAATTTTTTGGTTGCATCGATCAGGCTGGCTGCGGTTAACCAGGGATCTTCACAAGAACGGCCGGTCGGAATCAGGACACCTTCATAACCTAAGTTATCTACTGCAACGGCAATCTGCTTCATGTAGGCATGATCTACAACACGTGCGCCCTTGCTGGTGCCTAAGTAACGACTGTCGCCATGAGTGGGGATAAACCAGAAAATTTTCATGTGATATTCCTTAAATTAAATCATCTTGTTTGTTTATCAATGTGTGGCTGCTGGCGACCAGATATGTTTCTGGACGCTGATGGTTTTGGGAATCAGTTGAACCTGCTGGAAGAGATCGGCAATATTCTGTTGGGCTTTGATCACTTCCGTCGTTAAAGGTTGAACCGGCGAAGGTTTAAGACGACGCTCAAATGCAAGCTTCGCCACTTCTGGTTTCAGACCGGTACTTTTCTGATAAATATCTAGGGCTACAGCCTGGTTTTTAAGAATCCACTGGTCAGAGGCATTTAAAGCCTGAATAAACTTCCTGGGACTATCCGGATGCTTCTGAATAAATTCAGGATTGCCGATATAAAAGGAATAGGTTTGCGGAAAGTCACTGGATTCAATCAGCACCTTAACCTGGCTGTCGAACTCGGCTGCACCCAGGAAGGGATCCCAGATTGCCCAGGCATCAATGGCTTTTTTATCAAAAGCAGCACGTGCATCCGCAGGGGGAAGCCAGATGGCTTGAATCTCTGACCAGCTTAAGCCGGCTTTTTCCAGGGTTTTGGCCAGAAGTTCATGGGCACTTGAACCTTTCTGCACCGCGATCCGTTTTCCTTTCAATTGTTGAATATTTTGAATGGCACTGTCTTTCGGCACGACCACGGCCAAAGAATTTCCCGCCACTTTTTCAAAGGCCACGTAGCTTAGGGCTTTGTCTGCCGCCTGTGCAAAAATAGGCGGAGTATTTCCCACATAGCCATAATCCACTGCACCGACTGCTAAGGCTTCCAGCATTTGTGGGCCTGCCGGAAACTCTTTCCATTCAATTTTGGCATTGGGAAATTGTTGTTCTAACAGCTTTTCATCACGTGCCACCAGCAGATTTAAGGCTGATTTCTGAAAGCCAATCGCAATGGTTTTAACTTGTTGCGCTGACGTGGTTTCTGCGGCAGCCGTTTGCTGTGGTTCCTGTTTCTGGCAGCCAGTCAGACTAAAGCTCAATAGCGCTAAGCTGATATAAGAAACTGTTTTTATATGACTCATCTTTATTCTCGAATTATTCTGCTGTTATTTAATAATTGCTGCATCAATATTCAGCTTTTGTGGAATCAGCTGCTGCGCATAAAATGCATCGGCGACTTGTTGCTGTTTTTGAATCACGTCAGTGCTGAGAGGTTTAACGCCAAAGCCCATGCGTGAAATAGAGGTTTTTAAGACATCGACGGCCAGACCTGTCGGTTTTTGCAGGAGCTGAGCGGCAGCGTCCTGATTTTTTGCCACCCAGTCCGTGGTCAGATTCAGTTCGTTGACCACCGCCTGTACCACCTGAGGATGGCTTTCTGCGAACTTGCGATCTGCCAGATAGAACTGATGATTGCTCACCACATTTTCACCGCTGGCAATGACACGCGCACCAATTTGATGTTCAGCAGCTGCAAAGAACGGATCCCAGATCACCCAAGCATCGACTGCACCACGTTCAAATGCAGCACGTGCATCGGAAGGTGGTAAATAGATCACTTCGATATCATCAAGGTCAAGCTGGTTGGCTTCCAGAACTTTTAATAGTAAGTAATGCACGTTTGAACCTTTGTTCAGGGCTACCCGTTTGCCTTTCAGATCTTGAATAGACTGAATCGGCGAATCTTTCGGTACAATTAAGGCTTCTGCCTTAGGCGCTTGCGGCTGATTGGCTACATAGACCAGATTTGAGTTGGCCGCCTGGGCAAAAATTGGCGGTGCTTCACCGGCTTCACCAAAAGAGACGCTGCCAACATTCAGGCCCTCAAGCAGTTGTGGGCCGGCCGGAAATTCTACCCATTTCACATTGACCCCTTGCTGTTTTAAGCTGGTTTCCAGCGTGCCGCGTTCTTTTAAAATAGGTAATATGCCGTATTTTTGGAAACCGATATTCAGGGTAATGGTCTCTTCTTTTTTCGAGCAGCCTGAAAGCATCATGACACCCGCCATCGCAGTACCGACTACCACAGTCTTTGCTAAAAACTGAACATGAGATTGGCGCATGAATCAAAACTCCCGAAAATGACAAACTAGTGAATGAAAACTTAGACACACGCTAATCGTTTTTGTTTTTTCAAAAAAATAACTATTCAGGAATTTCTAATGAAGAAAAAAGATAAATAAAAAAGCGCAAAACTTATGCAGAAAAGTGATTTATATAAAAATGAAGATTTAATATTTAAATTAATCAAACCTATGAAATTTATAGTTATTTTTTTAAATCTAATCTATTGATATGTTTAGCTAAAAACGAGTAATAGAATTTTAAAATTTAAAGCGAGATTGCCAGATATCTTTATCTAAAATTAAGCTAAGGCACTGAAAGAAAAAGCCACTTTAAAGTGACTTTTTGCAAACAATTGAATTACGTTGATAATTGTAAAATGCCTGACGGGCATCCGGCAGGTCATCGACTGAAGCCGGTTCAAAGCCTTGTTCCAGAAACCAGTGCGCGGTGCGGGTAGTTAAAATAAACAGTTGCTGAATCTGCATGCTTTTGGCTTTTTCTTCTAGATAATGCAGGATCTGGCTACCCCGATTAGACTTGCGATAACTGGGATGTACCGCAACACAGGCAATTTCTGCAGAACGCAATTCATCCCCTGTCGTCGGAATCGGGTAGAGGGCGGCACAGGCCAGAATCATGCCGTCCCGTTCGATTACGGCAAACTGGTTGATTTCATTTTCCAGGCGTTCACGCGAACGATAGACCAGAATGCCTTCTTCTTCCAGTGGACGCAGCAAACCGATCAGGCCGCCAACATCCTGAATATCGGCCATCCGCACTTCTTCATAATGCGCGTCGGTGACCAGAGTTCCGGAACCATCCCGGGTGAACAGCTCTTCCAGCAGGGCACCATCATAGGCATAAGAAATCAGATGCACCCGATGTACGCCGTTCATTGAGGCTTCCTGTGCGGCTTTCACTTGTAGTCCTCTTTCAAGCGCATCTTGTTCGACCGGAATAAAATCATCCAGTTGTTGCGGTGTCACTTCGCGTTTGAGTTGGCCGTTACTGTCCATCAGACCATGCTGCTTACCGAGAAAAATCAGTTTATCTGCCTTAAGGCGAATCGCAGTTTTGGTAGCAACTTCTTCAGCCAGCAGATTAAAAACTTCTCCGGTAGTGGAATAACCGGTCGAGCCAAGCACCACAATATTATGACTGTCCAGATGGCGCTGAATCGCATCGGTATCAACCGCGCGCACTTCACCGGTCAACTGAAAATCGATACCATCGCGGATGCCATACGGCTTGGCGGTGACAAAATTCCCTGAAACGGTATCAATCCGGGCGCCATACATCGGCGAATTGGCCAGTCCCATAGACAGCAGTGCTTCAATTTGTAGGCGGATCGAACCGACGGCATTCATCACGCAGCTTAAAGATTCACGTGTGGTGACCCGACGCTGCTGGTAAAAAGGCGTCGTAATCTGGCTTTGAGCCAGATTCTGGTTAATTTGCGGACGTGCACCATGTACCAGAATCAGCCGAATGCCCAAAGAATGTAATAAAGCAATATCGTGAATAATATGCTGAAAGTTATCATTTAAGACCGCTTCGCCATCAAACATGATTACAAAGGTTTTGTTGCGATGCGCATTGATATAAGGCGCAGAATGGCGAAACCAGTGCACATATTGCAAGGTTGTGCTTTGTGACGTTTCCGCTGAAGTCATGCTGTGCCCATTTCAATGATTGAAGATCCAGCTTTGATTCTAATGAAAAAAAATGCAAGTGGAAATGCAGATATAAAAAAACACCTGAAGGGGACTTCAGGTGTCTGCAAGACGAGCAGTAATGGAGAAAGCTTAGTTAATGATTCGTACAATTTTGTTGGTGCGTTCATTCACCAGAACGTAGTCATTGTTGACTTTGTACCATTGCTGGAAACGGCCGGTATTTGGTAAACGGCGTGCTTCGCGATCACTCACTTCAAAACGGTTGTTGTCATATTGACGAGGTAAAGTTTGTCCTACGCGCCAGTCACGGCTTGGATTGACCATACGGTTGTTATGACGGCGGTCATCATTCCAGCGACGGTCGTCATTCCATTTCTTGCTATCTTTAGCATTCCAGTGTGGCGCCGGTTTATGCGGATTATGGTCATAACGCGAGTCATACTGTGGTGCTGCCATTGCAGAAGTAGCTAACAAAGCACTTAGAGATAACGCGATTGTAGTTAAGACCTTTTTCATGGCTCTCACCTTAAGATGTATATCTAATTTCGATGAGACTAAATTAGCGAACAAGTACATAGAAAGCGTGAGGGCTATTTAGTTAAATTGTTAAATTCATGAAGAAATTTAGTAGATGAATCACGCAGTCTAAAAACTGGAATAGCAGCAAGATTTGCGGATAAAAATTTCAGCCAGTGAAATAAAAAAGCCCAAACATCGTTGGGCCTTAAAGAAGATTAAATGTGAATACACTTCTGAACTAGTCACCCACGATGCGGATAATGCTGTTGTTTTCAGAATCCACCAGAATGTAGTCATTATTGACTTTGTACCATTGCTGCTTGCGGTCAGGTCGAGGCAGGCGATGGTCTTTGTATTCAACTTTATAGCCATTGCCACGATAATGCTGTGGCATTACATAACCCGGCTGCCAGCGTAACTGTTGCAGGCGTTTCACCCCACGTTCTTCACGCATACGGCGGTTATCCTGTTGCTCTTCCTCTCGGAACTCACGGGCTTTCTTCTTGTCATGACCATGACGTGAATCCATACGGGATTCATCATTGAAATGAGGGGCAGCGATGACGACATTGCTCAGCATGAATGTACTGCAAGAAATTGCCAGTGCCACCAAAACCTTTTTCATGTTGAACCCTCATTAAATTGTTCATCTTCTACAGTGCCTAATGTACGGAAAAATTGCAGAGAAACTGTGAAGAACAGGCACAATTTTTATAACAAATGCAGAGATATTATGATGATGTCATGTTTTTACATGACTTTAGGCGACGGCATCACTTCTATAAAGTAGCCTACCGAGCTATGTCCTTATCTCATCAAAGCAAGGGCCAATATGCAAGCGAAAATCGATGACTTAGCTCAAAAAAACAGCATTGAATCAGCAAGAAAAAAGTTCATGATTTACTGAAACGGCAAAGAATTTTGCCAGTTTAGTTTGAGATTAATTCCATTGTTCTGCCAAACCCTGCAAGGACTGGATTGCTTCAGCCACCGATTCAGCTTGAAGAGCATCATCAAGTGCCACAATCAAGGCTTCAGATAACTGCAACTGTTCAATCCGGTGAATGGTTTCAATTTTACGTTTTTGGTCAGCCATGCTGCGCTCGTGATTTGATCTATCTGTGGTTCAAGAAAGCATAGTTTAATGAGTTTGATTTGGAAAACCGTATAATTTTATATATTTAATATGTAAATCCGATTTATTGTTATTTTTGTAGGATTTTAAGAAAAAAAAGGGCACGTTATCGAAAAGTGCCCAAGATTATTCAATGACCTGACTTTTAATAAGCGTAGTTCAGGTCAGTATAATCGTTGAGTGATTTTTGCACATGCGCCTGAATAAAGGCACGTACATCTTCGGCCGTCATGGCTTTACCCTGATTGCTGATGACATGCTCGATTTCAGGTTGTCCTTCAATTTGAATGCGATAAACAAAATGCTTGGCCAGACGATAACAATCGTCTAATTTTTCAATGCCAGTCACATAATAATACGCATGTTCAAAATTCAGATCCTGATGTGAAAATACAAATTGCTCGAACAATTTGAGTTTCTGGGCATTTTCGAGTGCTTTGATGTCATCCACGATACTGGCTTCAAACTTGGTGCCGTATTTTTCTGAAATAGGCTGTTGATCAATCAGCAGCGACACCATGCCATCGTCTAAATGGGTCACCGTAATATTGTTTAATTCAGTCATGATGCACTCGAGTGAAATATAGTGGGGCTTAGTATGCTGTTATTTTAATGAAACTCAATGCGAGCGGGGTGAACTTACTTAAGATTTATGCGCTGAATATGACTAAAAATGAAATAAAAAGGGAGCGATTGCTCCCTGAATGACAGACAGAATAATTTAATCCTGTGCATCAATACTCTGGCCATTCATATGCAGGCTGTCATTACCCATCAAATATAGATAAGCCGGCATGATTGAATCGGGGGTAGGCAGGGTTTTCGGATCTTCATTCGGATAGGCCTTGGCGCGCATGGCAGTCCGCGTTGCCCCGGGATTGATGCAGTTATAACGGATATTCGGATGTACCTGCTCTTTGGCAAATAACTGGCTTACCGCTTCAATAGCAATTTTAGAAACCGAATACGCACCCCAGCGTTCGCGGGCTTCGCGGCCTACACCTGAGCTGGCAAAAACCACTGAAGCATGTTCAGATTTGGATAATAGCGGCAGCAGGGCCTGGGTCATGACAAAGGGTGCACGCAGATTGACCGCCATCACATCATCCCAGACGTTGACCGGATAATCCGCCAAGGGAACCCGTTCACCTAAAATGCCGGCATTGTGCAGAATGCCGTCCAGACGACCAAACTGACGGTCTAGCGTATCGAGCAAAAGCTCATAATCACGTTCTGAAGCACTCGACAGTTGTAGCGGCAAGATGGCAGGTTGTGGCGCACCCAAACTTTCAATTTCATCATAAATGACTTCGAGTTTGTTTAAGGTACGCCCATGCAACACTACAGTTGCGCCATGCAAGGCATAACTAATTGCTGCTGCACGTCCAATGCCATCGCCCGCACCTGTGATCAGGATGATTCGATCCTTGAGCAGATCGGGGCGAGGTTGATATGCTGAATATTTCATTATCTACCTCCTCACTTCTTATTATTTAGTGTTAAGCGTTCAAGATACCGCAGTATGCTGCTTCAGTACCAGTGTCTGAATCAATTGATGTAATTCTGTCACAGTATGCACGATATGGTCGGCCTGCCAGGCATTTAAATCGTCTTTGTATTGCAACGGCAAATAACCATAAGCAGCCAGAATGGTCAGCATCTGGGCATGACGGCCGGCATCAATATCTCGGGGATGATCTCCGACATAGATACAGTCTTCCGCGGCAAGATTCAGTTGCTTGGCTGCCAGATACATCGGTTCAGGATCGGGTTTGGTCCGAGTGACATCTTCCGGACATACCAGCACTGCGCAGCGTTCACTCAGGTTCAGCGCTTGCAGTAAAGCCTCGCTGAGCCAGCGCGGTTTATTGGTCACAATCCCCCAAGGAATGTCATTTTCCTCTAGCTGTTCAAGTAATGGATACATGCCATCAAACAGATCGGTATCGACCGCAATATCTGCGCCGTACATGTCCAGAAAGCGCTGACGGTGTTGCAGAAAGACCGGATCTTCTAGTTGCAGTTCCGGATAAACCAGTTTCACCATAGCGCGAGCGCCTTCGGAGACCTGGGTACGAATCAGCTCGGGTGCAACTAGTGGGCGGCCTTCTTCACGGCACATCTGCTGGATAATTCGGATAAAATCGGCAGCGGTATCAATCAGGGTTCCATCTAGGTCAAATAAAACGGCTTTCATGCTGTGGTCTCTGCTGCGCTATCTTTCACGGTATAAACCATGTAGTTCACATCAACATTCGGTGCCAGCCAATAACGCTTGGTCAGCGGATTATAGTGCAGACCGGTCATGTCTTTAAGCTTTAAACCCGAGTTGCGAATGTCATGTGCCAGTTCGGACGGCTTGATAAATTTGCTGTAATCATGGGTGCCTTTGGCCAGCATGCGCAAGACATATTCTGCCCCGATAATCGCAAATAAATAGGACTTTGGATTACGGTTAATGGTCGAGAAGAACACATGACCACCTGGCTTGACCAGTTTATGACAGGCCTGAATAATCGATGCCGGATCTGGCACATGCTCCAGCATTTCCATGCAGGTCACGATGTCATATTGGCCAGCCTGTTCCTCTGCCAGTTGCTCGACCGGCACCTGACGATATTCAATATTGCTCACGCCTTCCTGTTCGGCATGGATGCGTGCCACATTCAGTGGGGCTGCACCCATATCAATCCCGAGCACATCGGCCCCGCGTCGCGCCATGCTTTCGGCCAGAATGCCGCCGCCACAGCCGACATCCAGCACTTTTTTGCCGCTTAAGCCTCCGGCATGTTCATCAATCCAGTTTAAACGCAGTGGATTAATCATGTGCAAGGGGCGGAACTCGGAATGCTGATCCCACCATATAGCTGCAAATGCTTCAAACTTGGCAATTTCTTGTGGATCAACATTCAATTGCGACATCGGTATCACCTCAATCAGTCGTGATTAGCTAAAAATATGTACGTGCCGAATGGCCAGAGAAACTGATTTAAAACCTTGAAAATCAGTCCGATGGTTTAGTGTAGCGATTCTGGCAGAAAAAGCGATAAAAGCAGCAAAAAAGTTCACAGAATGAAAACGAAACCGGCATAATTGATTTATAGTGAACACATAAACTAAGCATAATGATTTAGAGGACGATAATCCGAATGAAAAAATTCCTTTTAGGCGCTGTTGCCACATCTGTTTTGGCCTTTTCAGGCAATGCTATGGCCAATTTTGTGGCAGGTCAGGACTATCAGGTGGTTGCAAAACCAGTCAAAGTCGAAAAACCGGGCAGAATTGAGGTACGTGAATTCTTCTGGTACGGCTGTGGTCATTGTTTCGCGCTTGAACCACATATGCAGGGCTGGTTGAAAAAATTACCAAAAGATGTACGTTTTGTACGTACGCCGGCTGCAATGAATCCACTCTGGGAGCAGGCAGCGCGTGCTTATTATGTGTCTGAAGCATTGGGTGTGCGTCAAAAAGCACATTTACAATTATTCCATGATATTCATGATAAGCAACGTCCAATTTTAGAACAGGCGCAATTGGCCAAGTTCTATACCCGCTATGGTATTCCTGAAGCGAAATTTAACAGCACTTATAAATCTTTCCCGATCACTTCGAAAATTGCCCAAGCCAAAAATCTGGCTGCTCAGTATCAGTTAAGTGGTGTTCCGGCAGTGACCGTGAATGGTAAATATATTGTGCAGGGTAATGATGCCAAAGTCATTCAGGTGGTGAATTACCTGATCGAGAAAGAGCGTAAAGCCAAATAAGTCTGAACTGACGATCAGTAAAAAAAACCTGCATCATGATGCAGGTTTTTTTATTTAGGCAGGGGGAATGACCGCTTCATTGAGCACAGGGCTTGCGGTTTCAACTGTTTTGGAAGGTCGCCGGTACCAGTGCAAAATGCCACGTAGCAAGAGCTGCATCTGTAGCACGCTTTGGGTTTTAAAGGCATTGGATTGAGCGCGGCGCAGCTCTGGATCAACCTGATGCTGCAGATGAATCCAGCCCATGGCCCAGTTCAGGGACAGTTCAATCAGCATCTGTGCCAGAGCCTGCAAGTCCTGTGATGCCTGAATATGTCGGGTAGATTGCATCTTGGCCAGTTCATGCATGACATCTTCAGCCAGAAAATGAATTTCCCGTTCAATGCCGACACGTAACACGTCCGAACCGCCCCAACGTTCTGCCACAAAAAAAATCCAGGGTTCAGGATGATATTCGACGGCCTGAAAGAAGAGCTCAAGCCCGGTGTGGGTTCGGGTATTCGGCTGATACAGATAAGCCTGCCCCAGCTGATTGAGTACGCCCTTGATATGAATCGCAACCTGATCCAGCAATTCCAGACCCAACTGGTTCATATCCTGAAAGTGCCGATAGAACGCCGTCGGTACTACTCCGACTGCATTCGCGACTTCACGTAGGCTGATCGTGCTGAAAGCGCGGCCCTGACTGCTGAATGCTAGTGTCGCATCGAGTAGTGCCTGATGACTTTGCTGCTTGCGATCTTCACGTAAGGACATAAATGGGTTTCCTGTCACTGGCTTCCCTCATAGGGAGTTTTAGTCTAGCAAAAATTAAATCAAATCGTAGTGCCACAGATCGGCAGAATTTTGACATCTCGTAGCGAGCTGATGCATTGATTTTGTAAATGAATCACCAGGCTGCCTAATCTTGGCAAAGGCTTCTGCTATACTGAGCCGCAATTATTTTGAACCCATACAGGACTTATTATGCGTATCGACCAGCGAGCATTAGATCAATTACGTGAAGTGAAAATTACCCGTAACTATACACGTTATGCGGAAGGCTCTGTATTGGTTGAATTTGGTCATACCAAAGTACTCTGTACTGCCAGTGTGGATAGTTCTGTACCGCGTTTCCTCAAAGGTCAGGGCCAAGGCTGGGTGACTGCTGAATATGGCATGTTGCCACGTTCAACTCATACCCGTAGTGACCGTGAAGCGGCACGTGGCAAACAGAGTGGCCGTACTCAGGAAATTCAGCGTCTGATTGGTCGTAGCTTGCGCTCAATGGTCGATCTGAAAAAACTCGGTGAAAATACCATTACTATCGACTGTGACGTAATTCAGGCTGATGGCGGCACCCGTACTGCAGCGATTACTGGTGCTGCGGTGGCTTTGGTCGATGCCATGAACGTCTTGCTGGAAAGAAAAAAAATCAAACATGATCCATTAAAAGGTTTGGTGGCTGCGGTTTCTGTGGGTATTTTTAAAGATGAAGTTTTACTGGATCTTTGCTATGAAGAAGATTCAAACTGTCAAACCGATTTGAACGTGGTGATGACTCAGGCCGGTGAATTTATTGAAATTCAAGGTACTGCAGAAGATAAGCCATTTACCCGTGCACAATCGAATGCCATGCTGGAAATGGCTGAGAAAGGTATTCAGGAATTGGTGAAAAAACAGCAAGAAGCTTTAGGCTGGTAATCCATCCCATGTTGAGAAACGCATCTACGGATGCGTTTTTTTATGCCTGAAATTTCAGCAATTGCTGTATGAAAAAACTGCATCACAAAGCTTCATCACAAAAATCCGACATGAATCGGCTATATCTGAACCGGTTTTGCATCGATATTGGATCAGGCGAGATCACAATGAGGAATGCGGCATGAAACAGTGGCTTTGTGCAATTTCATTGCTGGGCGTGTTTGGATTAACTGCCTGTGACTGGGGTAATAATCGTGAAGATGACGAGCGTTCAGTATTAAATCAGGATCGTGATGAGGATAACGGAAGATATAACGACCGTGATGGTGACGATGATGACCGCGATCGTCGAGGTAATCGGGACGACGACGATGATTAAGGTCTAAAATAGAAAATTGAGCAAAATATGCGCAAAAAAATTTTCTAAAAATAAAAAAAGGGTGCTTCGCACCCTCTACGGTCATCTATCCCATTTAGGCTTAAGCATTGAAACGCATCGACAGATCAATGGCTTTGACATCTTTGGTCAGCACGCCCATGGAAATATAATCTACTCCGGTACTCGCGACTTCACGTAAATTATCAATGGTGATATTACCTGAGGCTTCCAGTTTGCAGCGACCGGCCACATGTTGCACCGCGTCGATCATCTGCTGCTGACTGAAATTATCCAGCATCACAATATCAGCATGGGCTTCGAGTGCCTGATTCAGCTCCTCCCAGGTTTCGACTTCAACTTCGACAGGCTTACCCGGTGCAATTTGATGGGCCTTGGCAATCGCCTGCGCAATGCCACCCGCTGCCATAATATGATTTTCTTTAATCAAGAAGGCATCAAACAGGCCCAAACGGTGATTCTGGCCACCGCCAATGGCCACGGCATATTTTTGTGCGATACGCAGACCCGGAAGCGTTTTACGAGTATCTAATAATTTGGTGTTTAAACCTTGCAGCTCTTTGACATAGTGGGCGGTTTTAGTCGCAACCGCAGACAGCGTCTGGACAAAGTTTAGCGCAGGGCGCTCCACGGTGAGTAAGCTACGTGCAGATCCGGCCAGTTTTAAAAATGCTTGATTGGCTTGAACATGATCGCCATCATTTTTCAGCCAGATCACTTCAATACTTGGATCATAGGCCTGAATCAAGGCATTTACCCAAGGCTGGCCGGCCAAAACCATGTCTTCACGGCTAATGATAGTGGCAGTGGCCTGTTCATCTTCAGGAGTCAGCAGGGCGGTAATATCGCCTTCACCGATATCTTCTGAAAGTGCTTGTTGAATATTGATCTGAATGGACTGGTCTAGCAAAGCTTGAGATATGCGCATGAGTATTTCCGTATCTTTTTTAAGCCGTGAAAATTGCGCCTTATCTTAGCACCGTTACATAAAAGATGAGCGATTTTTCATCCAGTTTGCTGGGATGAATTGAGATTTCTCCTTGAAAGTTTTAGCATGAAGCCGGCTGCAATGCTGATCTTGCAGATTTTATTTTTGGGGAGAACGGTTTTATGCAACAGGCAGCTGAGTTTCAGGTCAAGGACGGGCAACTAATCGGTGCACGTCAAATCCCGTCTCCCAATTTTAATCAGCGGCCAGAACGGACCGAGATTCAATTGCTGGTGATTCACAATATCAGCCTGCCACCTTCACAGTTTGGCGGTGGTTATATTGAACAGTTTTTTCAGAATCAGCTGGACTGGTCCGTACATCCTTATTTTCAAACCATTGAAGGGATGCAGGTGTCGACCCATCTGCTAATTTTAAGAACGGGAGAAGTACTGCAATTTGTTAATTTCAATGACCGTGCCTGGCATGCCGGCCGCTCGAGCTATTTGGGCAAAAAAGAATGTAATGATTATTCGATCGGGATCGAACTGGAAGGCAGTGATGACTTGCCTTTTGCAGCTGAACAATATCAGGCCTTGGTAAAAGTCACGGCCTGTCTGCAACAGCATTATTCCAAGATTCAGCAGCATATTGCCGGACATTCGGATATTGCACCGGGCCGCAAGACCGATCCGGGACCATATTTTAACTGGGCTGATTTTCGTGCACAGTTACAGCATTATAAAAACACCTCAAGCTCGCTTGAGCGATGAAATTAAGCAATGAACTTCTGACAAAAGTTTCATTACAATAGCCACAAATTTATACATTAGGTGAATAGGATGGCGCTTTGGCGTTCGACCGTCATTGTCAGTGCGATGACCATGTTGTCACGCGTACTGGGATTGGTTCGAGATATTGTTTTACTGAATGTCTTTGGTGCTGGTAAAGACTTCGATACCTTCGTAGTCGCATTTCGTATTCCAAACTTTTTCAGGCGTTTATTTGCCGAAGGCGCATTTTCACAGGCATTTATTCCGGTACTGACTGAATATAAAACCAGTCGCACGCATACCGAAGTCCAGATCCTGATTAGCCGGGTGTTTGGCTGTCTGGCCACGGTCATGACCACGCTTACCATGGTCGCGATCATTGCTGCGCCATTGATTATGTATATCTATGCGCCCGGTTTCCATAGCGATCCTGAAAAGTTCGCTCTGGCGACCGACATGTTCCGCCTGACCATTCCTTATTTGCTGTTCATGTCACTGACGGCTTTTGCCAGCAGTATTCTGAACAGTTATGGCTCTTTTAGTACCCCGGCATTTGCGCCGGTCTTGCTGAATGTGGCGATGATTGCCGGGGCGCTCTGGCTTACGCCTTATATGGCCGAGCCGATTATGGCGCTGGGCTGGGCTGTGATCATTGCCGGTATTTTACAGCTGGCGATCCAAATTCCTGAATTGTGGCGTAAAAATCTGCTGATTCCACCGAAAATTGACTTCAAGCATGAAGGCGTTGATCGCATCATGAAGTTGATGCTGCCGGCATTATTTGGTGTATCTGTCACGCAAATTAACCTGCTATTAAATACCATCTGGGCCTCATTCATGCAGGATGGTTCGGTGTCCTGGCTGTATAGTGCCGAGCGTATGACCGAATTGCCACTAGGTCTGATCGGTGTTGCAATTGGTACCGTGATTTTGCCGTCGTTATCGGCACGGCATACTGAACAGAACCCAGAAAAATTCCGTGGCATGATGGACTGGGCAGCTAAAGTCATTGTGATGGCAGGCCTACCCGCCAGTATTGCACTGTTTATGCTGTCGACCCCGATTATTCAGGCCCTGTTTGAACGTGGCCAATTCACCTTTGAAGATACCCAGATGACGGCTTTGGCGCTGCAATGTATGAGCGGTGGTGTGATTGCCTTTATGTTGATTAAAGTCTTTGCACCCGGTTTTTATGCAAAGCAGGATACCAGAACCCCGGTGCGTGTCGGTTTGATGGCTGTGGCGGCCAATGCGATTCTGAACGTGATTTTTATTGGTTTCTTCAAGCTGATTGACTGGGAAGCAGAGCATATGGCGCTTGCACTGGCATCGACGGGTTCAGCGATGGTCAATGCCGGTTTGCTTTATTATTATCTGCATAAGCGTGATATTTTCCGTTTTGGTTCGCACTGGAAAAAAATCTTCCTGCAATTCATGTTTGCCAATGTGGTGATGATTGCAGCTCTGGCCTATGCCCTGAGTTGGTATAACGCAGATGTATCACAATGGATGCGTGTCTTAGAAGTATTGATCTTATGTGTTGTCGGTGTGGTGGCATATGTTGCAGCCTTGCTGGTGGCAGGTTTTAGACCACGTCATTTAAAGCCTTAAGCTTATATTGAACGAAGCATGCCTGATCAAAACAGATCATTAAAATACCCATAAAAAAACAAGAGCCAGAAGGCTCTTGTTTTTTGAAAGCTAACACTTGCTTTGAAAAGGTCTAGCGTAAATCTAGACCTTGCCGCGCGAAAGAAAACCAACGATCGCAAGAATCACCGCAATTACCAACAAGATAATCGCAAAATCCTTAGACAAGCCTGCGACGCCACCGAAACCAAGTAGACTCGCAATTAATGCAATAACAGCAAAAATAATAGCCCAGCGAAACATATATATTCTCCATGTGTTTTTATTTTCAAATTTAGTATAGAAATAAACGATTCCAGCGACTGTTAGTGTTGTGTTGATGAACTGTCTCTGATTTAACAATAGTTTACGTGATAACAATAAAAATTTGAGACAGTAGGTCTGCAGGGTTCTGGCTGTTATAATCAGCTGATTTTTGAATATTCCGGCCCGATCATGAGCGATACTTTACGTCCCGAATTCTGGAAAAACTATTCACTTGCTGAACTGACGCAAGTCGAGTGGGAGGCCTTGTGTGATGGTTGTGGATTATGTTGTCTGATTAAACTGGAAGATGAAGATACTCAGGAAGTCGCATATACCAAAGTGGCTTGCAAACTGCTGGATTGTAGCACTGCGCGTTGTTCCAATTATCCGGATCGCCTGCAATATGTGCCGGACTGTATTCAGCTCACGCCAGAGAAGCTGGAAACGATTCACTGGTTGCCTTCGAGTTGTGCCTATCGTCGGGTAGAGCAGGGTAAAAGCCTGCCATCCTGGCATTATCTGATTAGCGGTTCACGGGAAAGTGTGATTCAGGCACGCAAGTCGGCAGCAGGGCGCTGCCTGACTGAAAGCGATATTCATGAAGATGACATCGAAGACTATATCGTACGCTGGGTGCGTTAAATCTGCCTACGTGATTCGTTTATTGATCTGCCGGATGGAGTAGGGCCTGGGCCGAAGCACCGGCCATCGGACGATAGAAATAAAATCCCTGTCCAATCTGACAGTCACAATGGATCAGGGTGTCCAGCTGTTCTGTATTCTCAATTCCTTCGACCAGAACATCCAGTGCAATACTGGAGCCAATCTGGGTAATGGCTTTGACAATGGCCAGGGCAGATGGGTCACTGTTCATGCGTTCTACAAAGTTGCGGTCAATCTTGATGCAACCCACCGGATAGTCCTGCAAGCGGGTCAGCGAAGAATGTCCAGTGCCGAAATCATCCAGCGAAATCTGGATTCCGGCCTGTTTCAGCAGGTTCAGGGCGCGAACCACATAATTGGCACCATGTTCGGATAGGCTCTGCTCGGTAATTTCTAGTTCAATTTTATGTGCGGGAATATCAAAGTTGGACAGGCGTGCCAACAGTTTTTCGGCATAGTCATCGCGCAGGAATTCGACCGGTGCAGCATTGATGGAAATCGGTAACAGATCCAGACCTTGTGCCTGCCAGCGACTCATATCTGCAAAGACTTTCAGTTGCATGGTCTCACTGATGCGTGAGGCCAGCTCATAGTCCTGAAAGGCAGCAAAAATTTCGGAAGGTAACTGAATGTTCTGATTCTGATCTTGCCAGCGTAATAGTGCTTCGAAACCAATCACTGCACCATCAGAAAGACGTACTTTAGGTTGGTAATAGGGAATGATCTGATCGGCCAGAATAATCTTGCGAGCCAGAGTCAGCTGCTTGGTTATATTTTCCAGTGAACCGCACATTTCCTGATTAAACATGCGGATGCCACCACGACCACTATTTTTCAGGTCATTTAAGGCGATATCAGCACATTTCAACAGATTAGAGGTGTTGAGCGCATCTCGTGGATGGATGGCACAGCCAATACTCATGGCACTATTGAGGCTATTGCCAACATAATTGATCGGCTGATCCAGCTGGGCATAGGCCATTTGCGCCGTTGCCAGCAGTTGCTCTTCACTTTCCAGATTTTTCACCAGTACGGCAAATTCATCACCACCCAAACGGGCGATGATGGTATTCGGACCAAAACAGGTCTGGAAGCGTTTGCCTAAGACATGTAACAGATGATCGCCAGCAATATGGCCCAAGGTGTCATTAATATGCCGGAAATAGTCCAGATCAATCAGCAGTAAACCTGCCATGGTCTGTTGCTGTTTGGCTTTTAACAGTACCTGTTTAAAGGTTTTATAGAAGGTACTGCGATTATACAGGCCAGTCAATTCATCGCGTTTAATCACTTCTTTTAAACGGGTTTCTGCGATTTTTTGCTGACTAATATTGCGTGATACACAGAGAATATTTTGGGTAATATTCTGCTGATCCAGAATCGGGGTGAGCAGATGATCCCAATATTGGATTGGTTGATCTTTGATCTGAATTTTGCTGGAAAAACGACTGTTTAAGCCTTGGGCAGCCTGTTTCAGAGCACGTTGTCCGGATTTTCGGGCTTCAGGGGTTAAGCGATTTAACCAGCACAATGAACGGTCTTGATCTTGTTCTGTGGTCTCATTTTCTTGTGCCAGACAGCCAGACTGGTTGCTATGCCGAATCTCACCTTCAGGACTGATAATGTTAATGCAGTCTGCGCTGGCATCCAGCATATTTTCCTGAGTTGAAACGATTTGAGAAAGTTGTTGCTGGATTTCAAAATAATCATGCACATCAGTCAGGGAAACGGCCCATTGCAGCAAATGTTCAGGTTCATGATGAAATTTTACCGCTAGGGTACACATGCGATAATGGGTATCACTGCGTTTAATCCGGCACTGGGTTTCAAAGTTCTGATGCTGATCCAGCGCAGCATGCCACTGCGCTAAAAACAGCTGCAAGTCTTCTGCATGAATAAAGCTCTGCCATTGCGGATGACCCTGTTCATTCAGGTTCACGCCAAGATAATCAGTCAAGGCATCGTTAAAATATTGCAGATGTTTTTTGTTGCTGACCCACAAGGGTTGCGGTAAGGCATCGATCAGATTTTTTAACAAAACCGATTCAGACAAGTGAACGTGGGGTGCAATCAGTGATGATGACGTCAGTGGCTTAGACCGACTCACAGCTCCCTGTTCAAATTTATCATGCTTCATGCATTCACCACTACAACCCAAAAGTGCCCAAGGGGCGAGATAAGTTTCTTTTAATTAGAATAAACAATATGAAAATTACACTGTAATTAATTCACAATTAATCATGTTCAAATTATTCGCTTTTATAGAGATTAATTCATTCAGAATTAAAAAAATAGAGGATATCTCCATAAATTAATTTTTTATGCTTGATGTTTGCATTCTTGGAATCAAAACTGCTGGTGTTAGAATGAGATCAGAATTTAGTTTGAGCCAATAATAACATGTCAGATAGTCATATCCCGCTTCCAGAACGCTTACGGCCACGCGACCTTGCACAGATTATCGGGCAGGAACATTTGCTGGGTGAGCAGGCGCCCTTACGCCAGATGATTGATCAGGGGCATCTACCTTCGATCATTTTCTGGGGACCTCCCGGAGTCGGAAAAACCACCATTGCCTTACTGCTGGCTCAAGCGGTAGACCGGCCTTTTATCAGCCTGTCTGCACTGAATACCGGCGTGAAAGAACTGCGTGAAATCATTGCCGAAGGTGGTGATTTGCTGACGCCAGTGGTATTTATTGATGAAATTCATCGCTTTAATAAATCCCAGCAGGACGCGTTATTAAATGCGGTCGAGAAAGGGAAAATTACCTTAATTGGCGCCACCACTGAAAATCCGTCTTTTGAAGTGAATAGTGCCTTATTGTCACGTTGTCAGGTGTATAGCCTGAATGCATTGAGCGCTGAATCGATTCAGACTTTGTTGACGCAAGCCTTACAAAATGACTCTTTCTTGCAGGAAAGACATATCCTGATTGAAGAATTTGATGCCCTGATCCAGTTTGCGGCAGGAGATGCTCGCAAGGCGCTGAATCTACTGGATCTGATTGCCAGTACCTTTGAAGCGGATATGGAAAATATCATCACCAATGCGGTCGTGGTGAAAGTCGCACAGCAGAATATCGCCCGTTATGACAAGTCCGGTGAGCAGCACTATGATCTGGTCTCGGCCTTTATCAAATCCATTCGCGGCAGTGATCCAGATGCAGCCCTGTACTGGATGGCACGCATGCTCAAAGGCGGTGAAGATCCGGTGTTTATTGCACGGCGTATGCTGATTGCCGCATCTGAAGATATCGGTAATTCCAACCCGAATGCCTTGTTGCTGGCCGGTGAATGTTTCCGTTCGGTACAAGCTGTAGGCATGCCGGAATGCCGGATTATTTTGGGGCAATGTGCAGTTTATCTGGCGACCAGTGCTAAAAGTAACAGTACCTATCTGGCGATTAACAAGGCGATGGAACTCGCAGATAAAACTTCAAATTTGCCAGTGCCTTTGCATTTAAGAAATGCGCCAACCAAGCTGATGAAAGAGCAGGGCTATGGCGTGGATTATCTGTATCCGCATAATTATCCTGAGCATTTTGTGCTACAGGAATATATGCCGCCAGAACTGAAGGATACCAAACTGTATGAATCAGCACGTAATAAACGTGAAGTTGAAGGGGAGCGTTTACAGCAACGCCGTTGGCAACAGCAACAACAGCAGCAATAAAGCTGGGTATCCCAACTAATTGAACAGATTAAAAAAAAGCCCAATTCAAGGCGAATTGGGCTGAAAGTAGGATGTTTTTGAGGGAGATAACATCCTAGAGGGTAGAGGAGAAATTTGGTCGGAAAATATGGAGTAAAGTGCGTCAACTCACTGATTTGCCTGGTATGTGATAATATTAATGCATGTAGTTTTTGATGTAAAAACGATCATTTTAATAATAAAAATTTATTTTTCCGATTAATAGTCGGATATAAAAAACCGAGCTAAAAAGCTCGGTTTTTTCAAATCTGCGTATTTACAGATTAGATGTTGTCTAGATTAATACCTAAACGGCCAGCCACTTCTTCATAGGCTTCAACCACGCCGCCTAAACCTTGACGGAAACGGTCTTTATCCAGTTTTTTCTTGGTGTCTTTGTCCCATAGACGGCAACCGTCTGGAGAGAATTCATCACCCAGTACGATACGGTCATGGAACACGCCGAATTCAAGTTTGAAATCGACCAGAATCATGTTACCTGCATCAAACAATGCTTTAAGCACATCGTTCACTTGGTAAGTCAATTCTTTCATTTTCGCCAATTGTTCAGCAGTTGCCCAACCTAAAGCAATGGCTTGTGATTCATTGACCATTGGATCGCCAAGCGCATCATCTTTAAAGAACAATTCAAATGTTGGAGGAGTCAGTTCCTTGCCTTCTTCCACACCCAAGCGGCGACATAAAGAACCTGCTGCATAGTTACGAATCACACATTCGACCGGGATCATATCCAGTTTTTTCACCAGCACTTCATTTGGAGTCAGTAGCTTTTCAAAGTGGGTCTCAATTCCCGCTTCTGCCAGTTTTTCCATGATGAAGGCGTTAAAACGGTTGTTCACCTTGCCTTTACGATCTAGTTGCTCAATTTTTTCGCCATTGAATGCTGAGGCATCATCGCGAAAGACTAAAATCAGATGGTCTGAACTGTCTGTGGTGTAGACAGATTTCGCTTTACCAGTATAGAGCAAGGTTTGTTTTAACATGAGGGAACCTTTTACAAAAAAAAATGCCTAGAAATGTCTAGGCTGGCCAATTTTGGTAAATCTGGTTAAGCAGTTCTGCGGCTTTTTCACGGTCGGCAAAACTGTTATCGGCATTGAACACAGCGAGGTTATTACTCGAACCGACAGAAGATAATCTTAATACATAGGTCTGCTGGTCGACCTTAATCGTGACTTCGTAACGATTTTTGCTCTGCGCAACGATGCTATGATTCAGACTGCTGAGGGTGGCAAGTGTATATTGCCAAATTGTAGCAGAATTTCCCTCAATTTTAAGCAGCGGATTAAGATTTCCGTCAGTGACCAACTGTGGTTTACCCACCGTATTGGTTTCGGTTAGATCAGCTGTATTTGAGTTTTCATTCTGGGCTTGTGGGCGTGGCAAGGCAAAACGGTTGCCACGCTGGTTTTCAAGTTTCGGTGCATGTTCAATTGCAAGCGGATCAACTGTTGGAGCAGGATACAATGGCGTTGCAGGACGAACCATGGCGCCTTCAGGATATTGTAAAGCTTCCAGGGTAGTAGTCTCTTTATAGTCTAAAGTGCCATTATTAAAGGCCATTGAACTACAACCTGCCAAACTGAATACTGAAAGTGTAAGGCTAAGTCCTAAACGTAATTGCATAATCTTGTGCTCTTTTATTTAATAACGCCCGCTTCGACCAGTGCTTCATGAAGCGGAGCGCGATATTGTTCTGCAAGTGGTGTTAATGGAAGGCGAATACCTGTACCAATTAAGCCCATGTCATGGAGTGCCCATTTCACAGGAATTGGGTTCGATTCGCAAAATAAAATATTGTGTAAATTTGCAACCTGAGCATTTAGCTGTTCAGCTGTGGCTGCATCACCAGCAATCGCTGCTGCACACACTTCGCTCATGGCTTTCGGAGCCACGTTCGCCGTGACCGAAATATTACCTTTGGCGCCATGAGCGATCAGCTGATACGCAGTCGCATCATCACCTGAATAAACAATCATATCTTTACCGACAAGGCCTTGCAGTAGTTCAGCACCGCGCGGTACATCGCCAGTCGCATCCTTAATACCGATAATTTGTGGAATATCCGCCAGACGAATCACGGTTTCATTGGCCATATCCACACCGGTACGGCCTGGAACATTATAAAGAATCTGTGGCAGGTCAACCGCTTCAGCAATGGCTTTATAATGCTGGTATAAGCCTTCCTGAGTCGGTTTATTATAATACGGCGTCACCAGTAAAGCGGCATCTGCCCCTAGCTCTTTGGCTTCGCGGGTCAGTTCGATCGCTTCACGGGTCGAGTTCGCACCTGTGCCGGCAATAATAGGAATACGTTTGTTAGCCACACGAATGATTTCTTTGATCACCTGGGTGTGTTCACTCATGCTGAGAGTAGAGGCTTCGCCTGTCGTTCCAACGGCGACAATACTGTTGGTGCCCTCTGCAATATGCCATTCAACCAGCTTCTCGAGACCCTTCCAATCTACGCTGCCATCTTCAAACATAGGGGTGACGATTGCGACTATGGAACCTTGAATGGTCTGTGCTTGCTGAGTCATTTTAAAAAACTATCCTATTTGTCCATCCGAAAGGAATGAGAAAACATAAATTGGGATGGATTTGTATTTTGATTTATAGCAAATTCAATAGATTTGCATTGAATTGAATATTGCTTATGCAAATTATGACTGATCAAACGCATAAGAACAATATGCTTTAGTAAAAGCTACTGAATTCTTTATACAAAGCCTTTTGGAAACAATCAAGTAATAAATAAGATGATTTATAAAGCAAAATCCTGAGACCAAAGTTATGTCTCCAGTCTAGACAATGGAGGAGATTGCCCCAAATCCACCCAATAATGATAAGGCTTGTGCAAAAAGATCAGCTGAAAACTGCGATTTTTATGCCTTTTGATTTTGGATTAATAGTTATATTGGATAAATTGAGATCTCGTACATCTTGATCGCACTCTCGCACCAAAACAAATAAAGCCAAAAACGACTAAGACTAATCTTTTTTAAATATCAATAAATTGAGAATTTTTTTTCTTATCGGTTAATTTTTTAACTTGATGTATAAGCCTTAAAGTCTAAGTCTTGAACTTTATGGTGTTCTGATTAAGTGTTTTTGCGACTTTATCTGGTCTTATCCTATATTCATCTGCTTCTGCTCCTTTGGGAATATCCAAGCAAAACGTTCAACTTATTGATAGTTATTTCTGCAATCAGGCTCATAGATGATGGCTGTCTTTTGTAACGCTGATTGAACAAGGATAATCCAATGGAAAAATCAGACAATAAGCATGCTATCGTCACGGTCGCGATCTGTTTTCTGATTGCGGTGATTGAAGGCTTAGATATTCAGGCAGCCGGAATTGCTGCTGCAGGTATTCGTGAGCATTTTGGTCTCGATAGTTCCCAGTTGGGTGTGTTTTTTAGTGCAGGGATTCTGGGTTTATTACCGGGTGCACTGGTTGGTGGTCGATTTGCAGATCGCATTGGCCGTAAGAAAGTCTTGATCTGGTCGACAGCAATATTTGCTGTATTTACCTTATGTACGGTTTGGGTCAATAGCTTTAACAGCTTGCTGGCAGTGCGTTTCCTGGCCGGAGCAGGTCTGGGCGGCGCGATGCCGATTCTGATCACACTCGCCTCTGAAGCAGTCTCTCCACAAAATCGTGGTCGTGCAGTGGGCTTGATGTACTGCGGTATGCCAGTCGGTGCAGCGATTTTGTCTTTGATTGCTGCAACTGAATTTGGCGCCAACTGGAAGAATGTTTTCTATCTTGGTGGTCTGTTACCGATTTTTGCCATTCCACTGATGATGCTATTTTTGCCTGAATCGAAGGAATACCTGAAAGCACAGAACAAAACGGCTGCAGAACTTGCTGTTGCACCGCAGGGTTCATTCAAGGACCTGTTTAATTCGGACAACCTGTTGCGTACGCTGTGTATCTGGGTGAGCTACTTCTTTACCTTGATGGTGGTTTACATCATGTTGAGCTGGCTGCCATCATTGTTTATGGAACTTGGCTTCACACGTAAGGATGGTTCAACCGCACAGTTCTACTCCATGGTTACAGCGACGATTGGTACGATTATTTTGGGTATGCTGACCGACCGCTGGAAGAAAGCCTATGTGATCCTGTTGATGTACGGTGGTATTTCGGCAGGTCTACTGGCGCTGAATGGGGCAAGCTCGCTGAACCAGATGTATATGGCAGCCGCATTGGCCGGTGCCTTCGTGATTGGCTGTCAGGGCGTACTGTATGCCTTCGGTAGTATCGTGTATCCGACTGAAGTGCGTGGTACTGGTGTTGGTGTTGCGTCTGCAGTTGGCCGTATCGGTGCCATGCTGGGTCCAGTCATTGCCGGTCAGTTATTGACAGCAGGTTTTGGTGCTGCGGGAGTCATTAGCGCTGCGATCCCATGTATCATCATCTCTGCATTATGTATGCTGTTCCTGGTGAACCGCACTAAAGTGTAATGTTCCAAGATTTTAAAAAGCCTGCTTTTGCAGGCTTTTTTATTTTCAGAATTTAAGAATTAAATATACTGTTTTCTAATTAGAAAGGCTCATCACTTTATATCTTAAAACTTATTTTTTGTAGAGATCTAGCTTGATACAAGCCCGGAGCTCATCTCATATTTGTCAAAAACAATGAATCTATTGATTTGCTCATATGGGTATGCTGAGAATACACAGTCATGCCATTTTTAGCAGCAAGGCTAAAAATCCTCGAGTGTTTTGCGCTATGCTTGGGCATAAATCGAGATTTCAATGGATGAAAACAGATGCAGAATAATGTTGCTTTACTGGTCGTAGACGTACAAAGAGGATTTACTCCAGGAGGCAATCTGGCTGTAGCCAATGCTGACCAGATTATTCCAAATATCAATTTATTGGGTCAGCATTTTAAGCATATTATCCTGACTCAGGACTGGCATCCGGACAACCATATTTCTTTTGCAGACAACCATCCCGGCAAAGCCGCCTATGACAGCATTCAGCTGGATTATGGCACTCAGGTCTTATGGCCAAAGCATTGTGTACAAGGGACACGCGATGCCGAACTGCATCCGGATTTAAATTTACCGCAAGCACAACTCATCATTCGCAAGGGTTTTCATTCCCAGATCGACAGTTATTCGGCCTTTATGGAAGCCGACCAGAAAACCACAACGGGTCTTGCTGGCTATCTGCGTGAGCGTGGGATTGATACGGTCTATGTGGTCGGAATTGCCACGGACTTTTGTGTGGCCTGGACTGCAATCGATGCCTGTAAACTGGGTTTTAAAACCTATGTGATTGCCGATGCCACCAAGGGCATTGACCTGAATGGTTCCTTGCAACATGCCTGGCAGGATATGCTGTCGCATGGCGTGAAACGTATCTATGTGAAAGATATTGTTCAAGCAGCTTAACACTGGATAGGGATAGAACTTAATATCCCTTTGATCTTATTTATATTTGAATATAAAAATTCAGGCATCAACGGGTGCCTGTTTTATCTTGCTTTTTCTCCCTTAATATCACCTGGATGAAACCCATGTCAGCCTTGCTCCAGTTTAGCCAATTTGTCCAAAAAACCTTTGCTTTATGGGTGCTGCTTTTTTCTGGCATTGCCTTGATGATCCCTGAAATTTTTGTCTGGTTACGGGCTTATATTCCGTGGATGTTGGGCATCATCATGTTCGGCATGGGCATGACCATGACCGTCGGAGATTTTAAAAGTGTCTTGCAAAGTCCGAAGGCAGTAGCGATTGGCGTCGTCGCCCAGTTTATGGTGATGCCGGGTTTGGCCTTTTTGCTGTGCAAGCTGTTCCAGCTGCCACCAGAGATTGCCATCGGGGTAATCTTGGTGGGTTGCTGTCCGGGCGGAACTGCATCCAATGTGATTACCTATATGGCCAAGGGCAATACTGCCTTGTCGGTCGCCTGTACCTCGGTTTCTACGTTACTTGCGCCCATTTTAACTCCGGCCATTTTCTATGTGTTGGCCAGTCAGTGGATTGAGATCAATGCCTGGTCGATGCTGGTGTCGATCTTACAGGTGGTGTTATTCCCAATTATTCTGGGCTTAATCGTACGGGCGCTACTCAAGCAAAAAGTCACGGCCTATATTCAGGTCATGCCGTTGATTTCTGTGATTGCGATTGTGGCAATTGTCGCGGCGATTATTGCCGGCAGTAAAGCCCAGATTCTGGAGTCTGGGTTAATGATTTTAGGAATCGTGGCCTTACACAATGGTATGGGCTATTTACTGGGTTATTGGGCCAGTCGTATATTTCACTTGGCAGAAATAGACTGTCGTGCAGTATCCATTGAAGTCGGTATGCAGAATTCTGGTCTGGGTGTGGCTTTGGCGGCAACCCATTTTGCTGCATCTCCAATGACAGCTTTGCCAAGCGCCATTTTTAGCCTGTGGCATAATATTTCAGGGCCAGCTTTAGCCACTTATTGGGCTGCCAGACAAACTGAAAAAACAGACACCTAATTGCAGTTTGATGACAGCGCGCAACAAGCCAGAACATGATTTTTTATAATGTGAAAAAGTTAGAATATTAATTTATATGGATTTATCGAGCTTTGTAACATAAGTGTCATGAAGTCTGCCTAAGATCGCCCCTCAATGATGTGAAACAACAGACTGTAATCAGCAGCATTGAGAGGGCATGGAACAATTTCAGCATTCGTCAGCGACCTATTTTAATCGGGAACTTTCCTTATTTGAATTTCAGCGTCGTGTCTTGGCACAAGCACTCGATCCGAATTTACCGATTTTAGAGCGCTTAAACTTCCTGATTATTTTTTCCCGTAACCTGGATGAGTTCTTTGAAATCAGGATTGCCGGGCTGATGAAACAGCAAGACCTGAATGCGACTACTCGGACGCCTGATGCTGTACCCACCGAGCTGATTCTACAACAACTGTCCCAGTCCATTCATGCCACAGTGAACAAACAGTATGAGGTGCTGAATCATGCAATTCTGCCTGAACTTCAGGCGCAGGGTATTCAGTTTCTTCAATACCAGGATCTTCTGGAAAAACATAAAGCCTGGATTGCAGCCTTTTTTGCCAAAGAAGTGCAACCGGTACTGACCCCGATCAGTCTGGATCCTTCACATCCTTTTCCACGTTTGGTGAATAAAAGTCTGAACTTTATTATCAGCTTGGAAGGTAAAGATGCCTTTGGCCGTGAAATCGAGATGGCGATTGTGCCGGCACCACGTTCCTTACCCTGCCTGATTAAAATTCCGGAAGACGTCACCGGAAACAATACCACCCAGATTTTTCTGACTGCGATCATCCAGCAGCATATCAGTGATTTGTTCCCGGGCATGAAAGCGACCGGATGTTATGCTTTTCGGGTCACCCGCAACGCCGATCTGGTACTGTCAGAAGATGTTGATGATCTGGCAGTGGCTTTAAAAGACGAACTGTGTTCGCGCCGCTTTGGTCGTGCAGTACGTCTGGAAATTGAAAATGACTCTCCACAGAATATCATCGACTATTTGCTAGATGAATTTGATTTGACGGAACAGGAACTGTACCGGATTGATGGACCGATCAATTTGTCCCGTCTGAGTACCAGCTTTGAGCGTCCGGAATTAAAGTATCCGCATTTTAGTCCGGTCATTCCGAAAATTTTCCGTAAACAGAAAAGTATTTTTGAAATTTTAAAGGCGCAGGACGTGCTGCTGCATCATCCTTTTGATTCATTCCAGCCAGTGATTACTTTGCTGCGCGAAGCGGCCAAGGATCCAGCGGTGCTGGCGATCAAGCAGACGCTGTACCGCAGTGGTCCGGATTCGGAAATTGTTCAGGTACTGGCAGAAGCCGCACGGAATGGCAAGGAAGTCACGGCCGTGATTGAACTGCGGGCGCGTTTCGATGAAGAATCCAATATTATGGTGGCCAATATCCTGCAAGAAGCAGGTGCAGTAGTGGTCTATGGCATCGTGGGTTATAAAACCCATGCCAAAATGATTCTGATCGTCCGGCGTGAAAATCAGGAATTACTGCGTTATGCGCATTTGGGTACCGGAAACTATCATGCCGGTAATGCCCGCATGTACACCGATTACGGCCTGATGACCACACAGCCGGATATCTGTGAGGATGTGCACCGCATGTTCCAGGAACTGACCGGTATGGGGAAAATGGCCAAACTGAAAGCTCTGCTACATGCGCCGTTTACCCTGCATAGCGAACTGTTGAAACTGATTGAACAGGAAAAGACATTTGCCCTGGCTGGCAAAGCCGCGCAGATCATCATCAAGGTGAATGCGCTTACCGAACCGCAATTAATTGCTGCCCTGTATCAGGCTTCGCAGGCCGGGGTAAAAATTGACCTTATTGTGCGTTCAATCTGCTGTCTGATTCCACAAGTTACCGGTATGTCGGAAAATATTCGGGTACGTTCAATCGTAGGACGTTTCCTGGAACATACCCGGGTCTATTATTTTGAGCATGGCGGCGCCAAGAAACTGTATTGTGCCAGTGCCGACTGGATGGGGCGCAACCTGTTTTCCAGGGTTGAAACCTGTTTCCCGGTGCTGGATCCAGAGCTGAAAAAACGGATTTATAAAGATGGCCTGATCAGTTATTTAAAAGATTGTCAAAATGCATGGGAGTTAGATGCCGATGGTCAGTGGCATAAAGTCCCTTGTCAGTATCCGGCCCAGCCTTATAATGCCCAGCAATATCTGCTGGAACAAAAACAGTTAAAAATTTAAAGGGTAGGCCAAGATACGCTGGCGTATTTGTTTTGTACCCATCAAAAAGCCAGATATTGAATCCGGCTTTTTTAATTGCAACATTCAAGGATATTTATGAGGCTTTGGACTGTTTGGATTTTAGAATTTCAGTTCTAAAAGTCTGTGCCAGCTCGGCGCTTTCAGCATCCATGCCATTCACCACAAAAGCATGACGGGTCAGGACATTGGTTGGATTCGGCATGCTGACCAGCTGGAAGTGATCACTCACATCTTTCAGCAAGGTGTTCGGTACATGTAAGGCACTTTCTTTCGCGACCAGATGCTGAGTCAGACGCTTCGCGGCCTGTACCGAGCTGAGCTGCATCTCCTCGACTTTAGCGGCAATCGCGCTGCGGGTTTGTAGCACAAAACGTTTTTCTTCACGATAACGTTTATACAGCACTTCCGAAAGCAGCTGGAACACGGCACTGATCATGGTCAGGCAGGCCAGGGCATTCGGTTTGTCTGCCGCGATACTGATGGTGGCACCTTTTTCATCAAATTTATGTATTGTACAAATATCAGAACTATTCAACTTATAGCGTTGCACACAGAGTTCAGTGGCTTTATTCAGAAAAATCTGACAGAGATTGAAATAAGGCACCGAAACGGTTTTATTCACGCTATCCAGTAACTGTTTTGGATCGTAGAACTGGATGTTTAAGCTCAGGCTATCGCTCTCCAGTGCCGCCGGCTTATGTTCTTTTTCTTTGGCTTTGTTTTTCACTGCCTGTTGGGCTTGGGCAATCGCCAGTGCCGCATTATGCTTTTCCTGCTCTAATGCCTGCGTCAGGGTCTGAATCTCGAATTTCAGCCGCGATTCATTATTGATGCGCGCCAGATATTCGGTGCGGCTTGGACGTGCCACGGCACGATAAGCGACCCAGAGCAGACCATGAATGATGAACGAGAACAGAATCGCCAGCCATTGTGTCCTTAAAATTTCACCAATGCTTGGTTCAATCAGGGTGATTTCAATCACACCGACTTTTTTCTCGTTTTGCAGCGCATCACGGACAAAAACTTCACCCTCGCGGGTTTTGGTCAGTCCGCCAGTGGCTAAAACCTGAGCTTTCGCATCCAGAATCCGGATGGAAGCGACACTTGGATTGGTGGCATAACGATTTGCCAGCAACGCCAGAGAAACGCGGTTGGGCGGTTCAAGCTCAGACAGGCTGTCTGTCACCAGTTGACTGGTGATCAGCTGTCCCTGATTGGCACGGTTTTCATTCAGTTGGTGAGTGGTTGCCAATACCAGTAAAAAGGTATGCAGAGCAAAACTTACAATCAATAGGCTAGCAAATAGCCCTTGTCTAGGCGCATTCAACGTAAACTTCCAAGGCAATTCTGTTCAATTTCGATTATGATTCTAACAATAGTTGTAGCTCAGACCCGAGTCAATTCATGCGAGAAATCATTCTTATATCATTCTTAGGACCTGACCAGCCTAATCAATTTACACGATTAATGCAGGTTTTGTCCGCCCATTCCCTACAGATTTTAGATGTAGGGCAAGCGGTTATTCATAATCAGTTAACCTTAGGTATTGTTGTAGCCTCTGAAGACCAGACAGCGACAGCATTAGCCATGAAGGAGATCCTGATTCTAGCACATGATATCGGGTTAACTGTGCGCTTTAAACCGATCTCTGCGACTGAATATGATCAGTGGGTCAAAGAGGGTGGACGCACACGTTATATCGTAACGGCATTGGCCCCTGAATTAAATGCCTCTCATCTGCAAGCCGTGACCCAGATTGTGTCAGGCCAGGGTTTTAATATTGAAACCGTGACCCGTCTGTCTGGTCGCCCCGTTTTAGATGGCCAGAGCAGCGGGCCAAAACGTGCCTGTGTCCAGTTCGGTTTAAGCGGACAGATGCTAGATGCAGCTGCCATGCGCGCGGCCTGCCTCAGCCTGTCGAATGAACTGAATGTCGATGTCGCGGTACAAGAAGACAATGCCTATCGCCGTAACCGCCGTCTGGTTTGCTTCGATATGGACTCAACCCTGATCGAACAGGAAGTTATTGACGAACTGGCGATTGAAGCCGGTGTTGGTGAACAGGTCGCAGAAATTACCGAACGTGCTATGCAAGGCGAGCTGGATTTCCAGCAAAGCTTCCGTGCGCGTGTGGCTTTATTAAAAGGCATGGACGCATCGGTGCTGCCGAAGATTGCCGAGCGCCTGACCATTACCGAAGGGGCGGAACGCCTGATTTCGACTTTAAAAGCATTGGGTTACCGTACTGCAATTCTTTCTGGTGGTTTTCAGTATTTTGCGGAATATCTGCAAACTAAACTGGATATTGATGAAGTGCATGCCAATGCGCTCGATGTGCAGGATGGCGTGGTCACTGGTAAAGTCAAAGGCCATATCGTCGATGGCGCACGCAAAGCACTCTTGCTCGGTGAAATCGCCCAGGAGATGGGAATTTCCCTGGAACAAACCATTGCAGTCGGTGATGGCGCCAATGACTTGCCAATGCTCTCGATTGCAGGACTCGGTGTGGCTTTCCGTGCCAAGCCGCTAGTACGCCAAAATGCCAATCAGGCGATTTCTAGCGTCGGTCTGGACGGTGTGCTTTATCTGCTCGGTGTACATGATAAAGACCTGAACCGTGCATAAATACAGGCTTTGATTGATTTTAAACGCGACCTCCGGGTCGCGTTTTTTATTGCTTATGATCTGAGTGATATAAGGAATAGCTGAAATGTGGCTACAAAAACATCGATCATCTTAAACGGAAAAATAATTTTTTCACTTAAAAAAACGACTGATAATCTTGTAATGACACGCCAACATTGGCGCAGTCATTGATCCGCAAAAATGTGAAAAGCAAAAAATGTAATGACAATATAATATCGCGACAAAGTATGTCGTTAGGCTGGATGACAGGACTTTTTTTATGCAAAAAACTCAGCATAATGCAGGCATAGAGATACAAATCAACAGATTTCATTTTATTGATTTAACGAAATTCAATAGATAGAAGCGTTGCAATATCAAGCGGGAACTATCTATCTGGATGGAGGGGGTTATATGGTAACAGCGCATTTAGCAACGATTGTGGGCTTCAGTTTAGTCGCTGTAGCTGTGCTTGCTGTGTTCTTCTCGCCTTATCGTCGCTGGTTAAGCTTTATGGCGGCCGGGATGCTGGTATGGGGCCTGATCGAGGTGATTCGTGTAGGAACTCAAACTTGGTTTGAGCTACCAATGACGTATAGTTATCTGAGCGCGTTAACTGCGGTCATGATGGTGGTGACTGGCCTGTTGTTGCGTGAAGATCGTCGTGCTGAGCGTGCTTTGGCAAAACGCCGTTGCATCGAACATACGCCAGTGTATGAAGATGACCAGCAGCAGCTTTCAAGCCGTTAATTCTACAATTTGCAATGAAAAAAATGCACCCATGTGTGCATTTTTCAATTTGGAAATATGATACAAACTGCATAATCCACTTAGCCCAGAACTATGCTAGGATATTTGTCAATTTTCGTACAATTAGAATAGGCATCCTCCATGAAACTGTCGTCCATTCCTGTGTTAAAACTTCCTCTGGTTGACCTCAGTACTGATCCACTTGATTTGCTGGTCGCAGGTCTTGCGTTACGTATGAAGCAGTTAGCACGTACTAGCCCGAAATTTATTGAATTGGTACATGAACGTCAGTTTCGTATCCAAATCGGAACAGATGAGGGAATGGCACGTCAGATCGTTGTGAATAATGGTCATATCGATACTGTTTCAGGTGATGCAGAAAAAGCTGATTTTGTACTGCAATTTGCTGACAGTGAACAGGGTGTAAAAACATTGCTTAAAGGTGATCCAACTGCATTCATGACTGGTATGCAAAGTGGCACGATTAAAATGGAAGGCGATTTTGGTCTGCTGGTCTGGTTTAACCAGGTCGCGAAAATGATTCCGCCTAAACTGCCAAAACCGGTCAAAGAAAAAGTGAAAATGGCACGTCAGTTTATTAAAGAGAAAACTGGTAAATAAGTTAAAAATCTTTCATCCAACCTTTTCTTTCTCCCTTTGGGAGAAACACAAAGAGGGGGGTGAAAGGATGAAAGATTTTTAAAAAAAAAAAGCCCTCATTAGAGGGCTTTTTTCATTCTAGAACAATGACAGTTTATTCAACTTCCAGATTAAACGTTACCGGTCCATCATTGACCAGATGTACTTTCATGTCAGCGGCAAAAATACCGGTTTGCACATTTTCAAACTGGCTTTGGGCATATTTTACCAGCTGCTCATATAAGGCTTTCGCTTCAGCCGGCGGCATGGCTGGGCCAAAGTCTGGACGTAAACCCTTCTGGGTCTGTGCCATCAAGGTAAATTGTGAAACCAGCAATAAACCACCGCCGGCTTGGGCAACATTCCAACCCATTTTCCCTTGTTCATCATCAAAGAAACGGTATTTCAATATCTTATCAATCAGCTTTTTGCCTTTTTCCAGATTGTCATCTTTACCTAAACCTAGAAAAACCAGAATTCCTTTTTCAATTTCCCCGGTGGTTTCACCCTCGACCACGACTTTAGCTTCTAAAACTCTTTGTAATAAGGCACGCATTTTACATATGGACTGATAACGATAGATGGAGGTGATTGTAGCAAGAATAAAATCTGGAGCAGTATGAGATGCCGTTTTTATGAGCTTTAAATATCTGAAAATCAATTGATTAATTTTTATAAATTCATTAAAGCGATTGAATTAATAAAAATAATCTGTTTTATCTATTTATTGTGTTGGCGTATCTTAGCCCATGCAGGAAAGGTAATAAATTGAGAGATTTAGAAATGTTTAAGCGTTCATTACTGGTTGCAATGCTTGCAACTGTCACAGCTGCACAAGCTGCTCCTTTAACGAAAGACAATGGCGCACCAGTCGGTGATAACCAGAACTCGATCACTGCGGGTCCAAATGGTTCAGTACTCCTTCAGGACGTTCAACTGGTACAAAAATTACAACGTTTTGGTCGTGAGCGTATTCCTGAGCGTGTGGTTCACGCACGTGGTACAGGGGCTTATGGTGAATTCGTTACTACGAAAGATCTGTCTGATTTAACAATTGCTTCTTTATTCAAGGCCGGTACCAAAACTCCAGTTTTTGTGCGTATGTCTACCGTAATTCATGGTAAAGGTTCACCAGAGACTTTACGTGACCCGCACGGTTTCGCAGTGAAGTTCTATACCCAGGAAGGTAACTGGGACTTGGTTGGTAACCAGACGCCAGTCTTCTTTATCCGTGATGCGATCAAATTCCCGGATTTCATCCATGCGATGAAACCAAGCCCGGTCACCAATGTACAAGATGCCAACCGTGTATTTGACTTCCTGTCTAGCCAGCCTTGGGCAACCAACATGCTGACTTATGTTTATGGCAAGCAAGGTGTCCCAACCAGCTACCGCGAACAGGACGGTTTCGGTGTACATGCCTACAAACTGTATAACGACAAAGGCGAATACAAGTACGTGAAATTCAACTTCCGCTCTAAACAGGGTGTGAAGGGCTTGAACGTCAAAGAAGCGGCTGAACAGCAAGGTAAAGATTTCAACCACTTGACCAATGATCTGTATAACAACATCTATGCAGGTAATTTCCCGAAATGGGATCTGTATATCCAGGTGATTGATCCTAAAGATCTAAACAGCTTTGATTTTGATCCGTTAGATCCAACCAAAATCTGGCCAACTGAGCTGGTTCCAGAAACCAAAGTCGGTACTTTGACGCTGAACCGTATGCCGAAGAACTTCTTCAACGAGACTGAACAGTCGGCATTCGCGCCAGGTAACCTGGTACCAGGTATCGAGCCATCAGAAGACCGTCTGTTACAAGGCCGTATCTTCTCTTATTCAGATACCCAAATGTACCGTTTAGGCGCGAATCACCAGCAAATTCCGGTGAACCGTCCAGTGGTAAATGTGAACAACAATAATCAGGATGGCTACATGAATATCTCTGAGCGTGACTCGGATGTGAACTATGAGCCAAGCCGTAAAGAGCCAAAAGCTGCAACTGAAAAAGCACGTGCGGTACAAACACCATTATCTGGTCATGTACAGCAAATTGGTGTGAAAGAGCAGAACTTCAAGCAGGCAGGTGAGCTGTACCGTTCATACACGGCTAAAGAGAAAGATGACCTGATCATGAACCTTGCTGCTGACTTAGGTGCAGTGAAAGATTCAGAAACCAAGCACATCATGTTGTCTTACTTCTACAAGGCAGATGCTGACTACGGTACCCGCATGACCAAGGCAGTGAACGGTAACCTGGCGACTGTTAAAGCCAAAGCTGCAAAATTAAAAGACTAATCCCGATTGGTCTTGAGGAACTGGTGACTAGGGCATAGCGCATCACCTCCAAAAAGTCCTGTAATACTCCAAACCTTTCCTGCACCCTAGGGGGAGTTTTACAGGCACTCCGTTTTTCATCTCAACTCAGGACAATTCAGTCTTTCAAGACTTAAATTCCCCTTCGATTTCTGCTGGAGTTCATCATGAAAGTTATGTCATCTGTGTTTTTAGCCAGTATTCTCACGATAGGTTCCGCATTCGCAAACGTGACTGTCGCGAAGGAGATCTCCCCCGCTAAAAGCGTGGACAATGTTCAGATGAACTCACAACAGGAATTGGTCGACCTATTCTTTGCTGCTGCCAAAATTGGCAATAGCGAAGTCATTCATGAATTTTTGAAACATGGCTTTCCGGTCGATGTCCGCAATAAAGACGGTTATACACCACTGATGATGGCGACTTATTATGGCCATCAGGATATTGTCAGTAGTTTGCTTAAGCATGGGGCAGACCGCTGCGCTCGAGACAATCGAGGCAATACGTCCTTGATGGGGGCTTTATTCAAGATGGAATTTGCGATTGCCAAGCAGTTGCGTCAGGTGGATTGTGATGCCCAGGTGCAAAAAACCGGACAAAAGACCACAGCCGAATTTGCCAAGGTGATTGGTCAGGAAAAACAGTTGCAGAAATTGATTCAGGAACAGGAAAAAGCTCAGGTCAAATCACAGAAATAAAGCGGGTTATGCTTCTGATACTTTTGTCGCAAATACAGCCAGCTGTACGTAAATCCTGCATTATTGCACGACTTTTTATGCTTTAATGCAGAGATAAGCACAGCGATATTCCCTTAGTTATGGCTCCAATTATCCATTCTCTGTTAGATACTGACTTGTACAAATTCACCATGTTACAAGTGGTCTTACACAAGTTTCCGCAAACGCATAGTGTCTACCATTTCCGTTGTCGTAATCTGGAAGATACAGTCTATCCACTGACGGATATTCTGGATGATCTCAATCATCAACTGGACCTGCTGTGTCAGCTCAAATTCAAAGAAGATGAACTGCAATATTTAAGAAGTTTACGTTTTATCAAAAGCGATTTTGTGGATTATCTGGAACTGTTCCAGCTCAAGCGCCGTTTCATCAAGGCCAGTATCGACAGTCAAGGCCGTCTGGATATTGTGGTGGAAGGCCCGATGGTTCAGGCGATGATGTTCGAGATCTTCGTACTGGCGATTGTCAATGAACTGTATTTCAGCCGCATTCGCACGCCTGAAGTGTTGGCAGAAGGCGAGCGCCGTTTAAAAGCCAAAATCGAGCTGTTAAAACAGTATGATGCTGCGCAAAACCCCAATGATCCCCCATTCTTGGTGTCAGATTTTGGTACGCGTCGCCGTTACAGTTTCGATTGGCAAAAGCATGTCGTCGAAGAATTTCACAAAGCCGCACCGCATGTGTTTCGTGGTACCAGTAATGTACTGTTAGCCAAAGAGTTGGGCATTACCCCGATTGGTACCATGGCGCATGAATTCCTGCAAGCTTTTCAGGCGCTGGACGTACGTCTGCGTAATTTCCAGAAATCTGCACTGGAAAGCTGGGTGCAGGAATATCGTGGTGACCTGGGCATTGCCTTGACCGATGTGGTGGGCATGGATGCGTTCCTGCGCGACTTTGACCTGTACTTTGCCAAGTTGTTTGATGGCCTGCGTCATGACAGTGGCGATCCCTATGAATGGGGTGACAAAGCCTATGCACATTATAAAAAGCTGAAAATTGACAGCAAAACCAAGATGCTGACTTTTAGTGATGGCCTGAATCTGGAAAAAGCCTGGAAACTGCATCAATATTTTAAAGACCGTTTTCAGGTCAGTTTCGGGATTGGTACCAACCTGACCAATGATATGGGGCAAACCCCACTCAATATTGTGCTGAAACTGGTGGAATGTAACCGTCAGTCAGTGGCCAAAATCTCGGACAGCCCGGGCAAAACCATGACTGATAATGATACTTTCCTGGCCTATTTACGTCAGGTGTTTGAGATCAATGACCCTGCCTAAGTCAGTTTGAACAATTCATAATTTTTAAGAACCGTTTCTATACAGAGACGGTTTTTTATGCAAGATTATTTAAGATCAGGGTTTAGCTAAAATCTTGCTAATCATCTGCAAAGAAAGCGCATCAGTGTAAAAACCAGCTGTGCTAAGATCAACAGGATTTGACCAATAATAGCCATGATAACGATGACCGCTGCAGCTTTTAATTTTGGCCTGCTGATTGAGGCAGAAGATTTAGTTCCCTATTTGGGCCATGAAAAACTTCGTATTGTCGACCTGAGCCGTGCTTCTGTGTATGAGCAGCTGCATATTCCGCATGCCTTGCATTTAAAGCCTAAACTTCTGGTACGTCAGGAAGAAACGGCAATGGGACTGTTGCCGGACGCGGAAGGCTTGCAGACTCTCATTGATTATCTGAATATTTCTCCTGAACATCATGTGGTGGCTTATGATGATGAGGGCGGGGCATGGGCAGGGCGTTTGCTCTGGAACCTGCATTGTCTGGGCTTTGAAAATACCAGCTTATTGAATGGCGGGATTCATGCCTGGCTCGGTGCTAGCTTACCGACTTCTTCCAGTCAGGAGCAGTTTGTGCCAGTGCAGGATATATTGCAGGTCAATCTTGACCATCAAGCGAATTTTCAGATTGGCTATGATGAACTGCGCCAACAGGTTGAAAATCAACAGGTTCAAATTTGGGATTGCCGTACACAAGATGAATATACTGGCCTACGTTTAGCGGCTCGACGCGGCGGTCACATTCCGGGAGCACGTCATTTTGAATGGAGTACTGCCCTTAATCGTGAAAATCATTTAAAATTACAGCCTTTACCACGTACTCAGCAGCGTCTGGAACAACTGGGCTTTGATTTGAATCAACCCGTTGTGGTGTACTGCCAGTCCCATCACCGCTCAGGTTTGGCCTATATTCTGGGTCGTTTACTGGGCTGGAAAATTCGAGCCTATGATGGTGCGTGGAGTGAATGGGGCAACCGCCTCGATAGTCCAATCGCTACAGGGGAGCTGCCATCTTGAGCATCACATCACGTTTAAAACAACAGTTTTTTATTAAAGCTCAACGATTAGTACCGCAACATCGCTTGTCTCGGGTGGTGGGTAAAATTGCCGCCAGCGAAAACCCGATTATCAAAACTGCTGCAATTACTGCCTTTAAGGCGCAGTATGGCATTGATATGTCGATTGCTGAACAGGCCAATGCCCTGAAATTCAAGTCATTTAATGAATTTTTTACCCGCGCCCTAAAAGAAGGTATCCGTGCGGTTGATCCAGATGCTACGAGCATTGTTTCGCCTGCAGATGGTGCGATTTCCCAGCTGGGTAAAATTGAAAATGGCGATGTGTTTCAGGCCAAAGGCCAGAAATTTACCGTTGAAGCCCTGATTGCTGATCCGCAACTGGCTGAGCCATTCAAAAATGGTGAATTCGCGACCGTATATTTGTCGCCACGTGATTATCATCGGGTGCATATGCCATTTGCCGGAACATTAACTGAAACGCTATATGTTCCAGGCGAGCTGTTCTCGGTAAACCAGGTGACCGCAGAAAACATTCCAGGCCTGTTTGCACGCAACGAACGTATGGTCTGCCTGTTTGATACTGAAATCGGCCGTATGGCGGTGGTATTGGTCGGCGCGATGATTGTGGCGGGTATTGAAACCGTGGCAACTGGCAAAGTGAAGCCTTCAGGACGAATCGAACTCAATCAGCATGATCTGTTCCTGGAAAAAGGGGCGGAGCTGGGGCGTTTCTACCTCGGTTCAACTGCAGTGATTTTATTTGAAGAAAATAAAATGCAGTGGGATGCCGCATTCAAGGCCAATTCTTTGGTGAATATGGGTGAAGCGCTGGGGCATACAGTTTAAAGATTTTAGCCTCCCTTTATTAAAGGGAGGTTGGAGGAATTAAATATTTTCTCGTTTAGAATAAATAAAAATCCCCCTCAGTCCCCCTTTAAAAAAGGGGGATTTCCTCTCCTATTAAGGACACGGTTAGAGAGAGATCCAAATAAAAAAAAAGCACCCTCAGGCGCTTTTTTTTATTTCTAGAAATTTATCGTTTCACGACGATGGAATCGATCCCGCTATTCTGCAAGGTTTGCTGTGCGATAATCGCGGCTTCTGCAGAATCATAAGGGCCTGAAACCACGCGATACCAGACTTTGCCATTTTCTACACTGCGTACCACATCGGCAGATAAACCATTGAGAATAATTTCAGCACGGCGGGCATCGGCCTGATCCGGGTCATCAAAGCTGCGGACTTGCAGAATATAACTGGCCGGAGCGGCAACAGGCGCTTCGCTGGCTTCTAAGCCAGGCTCAGTTGTGGTCGCCTCAGGTGTAGCCACTTCAGGTCGAGGTGCTTCTACAATCACTACCGTATCCTGATTTTTGTTTTCAGGGACGGCCTGTTCAGGAATTGGCGTCACTTGTTGCTGTGGCAAGAGATCATAAAAACGGTAATCTTTATTGGTATCTTCTTCTTGGACAGATTCAGCACTTGTTTGAGTTTTCGGTTTAACTGGTTCCCATGGCTTCCAGAGCATCAGTGCCATTAAAAAACTTAACACGATTAAAATGATCACGAGTGTGCCGAGCCAGGTTGGAATAAGTGGCTTTTTAGGCTTATTCGGTCTTTCAGATACACCGCGCTGCGTTTTTCCAAACACTTGGGATTTTCCTCTTATTAATCGGGACATATAGAAAAGGCATAACAGCAGTTATGCCCCTACTATCACTTCATCCTATGTGATCAGGATACAAAAGTCATCCTCTAGATCACAAATCACACAGAATTTTAATTTATCTGTATCTTCAAGCACATAGCTAAAGTTACAAAATGTCTGCTCAGCAGATAAACGGCAGTGTTTTGCTTACATGCTCTCAGGAGCTGACACACCTAAAAGTTCTAAACCGTTACGCAGTACCTGACGCACGTTCACTGATAACAATAAGCGTGCTTGGGTCAATTCAGCATCATCACCGAGTACTTTATTGTCGTTGTACCAGCCGTGGAACAAGGCTGCCAGCTCTTTCAGGTAATTACCGATTTGATGTGGTTCATAGCTGTTTGCAGCACGGACCAGAATTTCTGGATAGGCCGCTAGTTTGGCCAGGATTTCAGTTTCAGCATCAAGCTCCAGCTTAGCCGCCAAATTACGTGCTGCTGTAGCATCAAAGTTGACATTGGTAGACGCTGCTTTTTCTAACATACGACAGATACGGGCGTGTGCATACTGGATGTAATACACTGCATTGTCCTTGCTTTGTGACACAGCAAGATCCAGGTCAAAATCAATGTGCTGTTCAGACTTACGCATTACGTAGTAAAAACGTGCAGCATCATTGCCAACTTCTTTACGCAGATCACGCAAGGTCACAAACTGGCCTGAACGGGATGACATTTGTACCATCTCGCCGCCACGCCATAGGCTCACGAACTGAACCAGAAGAACCGTTAATTTTTTCGAGTCATAGCCCAGCGCATCAATGGCGGCTTTTACACGTGCGATATAACCGTGGTGATCTGAACCCCAGATATCGATGATATCGGTATAGCCACGTTGTAACTTGTTCAGGTGGTAAGCGATGTCAGACGCGAAGTAAGTGGTCTGACCATTACGACGTTTCACGACACGGTCTTTTTCATCACCGAATGCAGTGGATTTGAACCAGATGTTGCCATCCAGTTCATACAGGAAACCACGCTGGTCTAAAGTCTGTAAGGCTTCTTCAATTTTGTCTGTCAATGATTCTTCGCTGAACCATTGATTGAAGGTTACACCAAACTCGCCGAGGTCATCTTTAATATCATCTAAGATTGCTTTAAGCGCGGCTTGCAAGAATACGCGGTAGCCTGTGCCAATTAACGCTTGTGAATTAAAGATCAAACCATCAATGTGTTTTTCTTTATCACCAGACAATACGACTTTATTGCCATCAGCATCTAATTCGGCTGCAAACTGTACATCTTCAGGCACATCTTTATACACGTCGGCCACAGGACGGACATAAGCATCGCCATCCTGGTCAATAATGCTTTGTGCAATTTCTTTTACGTAGTCACCCTGGTAGGCATTTTTCGGGAATACCAGTTCCTGACCCGTTAATTCTAAGTAGCGCAGATAAGTCGAAGTCGCCAGAATGTCCATTTGACGGCCAGCATCATTGACATAGTATTCGCGATCGACTTTTGCACCGGTCGCTTCAAGCAAGTTCGCAACCGTCATGCCATACGCAGCACCACGACCATGACCTACGTGCAGGCTAGAGGTTGGGTTGGCAGAAACGAATTCAACCTGAATACGTTTATCCGCATTGACCTGGGTACGACCATAAGTCGCCTGTTGTGCCTGGATTTGATCAAGGACTGCAAAGCGCTGGTCAGCATTCAGGAAGAAGTTAATAAAACCAGGACCGGCAATTTCTGCCTTGCTGATATCTGCCACTTCAGGCAGGGCAGCAAGAATTTTTTCCGCTAAATCACGTGGCTTCATACCCGCAGCTTTCGACGCGATCATGGCAATATTCGACGCAAAGTCACCATGGCTTCGGTCTTTGGTACGCGTCAAATTACTTGTATTGTTCCAGTCAGATGGGAGTACGCCTTGTGCCTGTAAAGTGTGCACTGCATGATCGAGAGCTGCTTGTATTGCCGTATTCATAATCAGTCGAAAATAGAGATCGCAGAAAAACAGCAAATATAGCAAATTTCAGGCTGTTTAGGTAAAAGCATTTCTCGGGAATAAAAAGTGGAGGATCACTTCGTCAGAAGTTTTTGACTAAAGAAAGGGAAAATCAACGGATTAATCCCGTGAAAATAAAACCAGTTTTTAGCTCAACATTTCAGATGAAAAAAACAATGCTTCACCGTACAGAATTTGGCTTATATTAGTCATCTGAAAACAGTAAAAAGAGCATGTCGTGGCTGCATCACAACGTCCGACCATTATCGGTCATATTCCTAAACTTCCTGCAAAATGGGCATTGATTATTGTGCCTTTTATCCTGTCCTGCCTGATGAGTGGCATTATTTCCATGATCAATATGCTGCGTAATCTCGGCTGGATTGATGGATTTATAGCACTCTGGTTTCATAACTGGATGATTTCCTGGGCGATTGCCTTTCCGATTGTGGTGACCTTATTGCCTTTCGTGCGCAAATTCACTGGGTTATTGGTGGATATGTCCGGCCCCCAGCCACCAAAGTGATCAATCTTTAAATTTGATCTGGCTGGAGTCAATTTTTGGGCATTTTAAAAGCGGGGCTATATGTGGCGAATAGCCTCATCTTTAAATTAAATGTTCCACCGCCGCCCGGATAATCCCGAGCACCAGACCGATACAGGCACCGACCACGACCCCATTGACCCGGATCATATGCAGGTCGCCGCCGACTTCATTTTCAATCTTGTCGATCATCTCGCTTGAATCCCATTCGTGAATACGCTCGCTGATAAAGCGAATCACTTTTTCACTGTACTGGTCACTCAGGTCAACCGCGATAGAGCTCAAACGTTTATTCAGCAGCTCACGAACCGAAGCATTCGAGATGATATTTTCTCCGACCTGTTGAATGGCAATTCTGAGATTTTCCGCAATACCCGAATCAGGTTTTTGCAAATCTTCCTTGATTGCATCACATAAAATCACCACGGCACCGCTGATAAAATTCAGTACCTGTGGACTATCCAGTAAGGCATCTTTGGTTTCATTCAGACGCTGGCTGGCTTCACTGTCATTATCTGCCAGCTGCAACATCCAGCTATGTCCCATGCTCTCAATTTTAAGTCGCCACGGATGATCTGGATCGGCCAGCATGGCTTCAACGCGCCCGATCACGGAATCAATACTGCGTTGCTGCACGTCAATCCCGATCCAGCTGGCGCCTTTGGCCAGTTTCCACACGCCCATTTCCTTAAACAGGTTACGGGTCAGCTCGCGGGTTTGTTCCGGATGCGAGGTCATCCAGGCATGCACCACATCCAGTCCGCGCTGTAGCACATCCTGATGGAAATCATTGTCCAGAACGGCATGCAGCATTTCGCTGGCCAGAGTATTGATCTGGGTATTTTTGACCCATTGCACGCTGTTGCTTTGGATAAAGCCGGCAATCTGTTCCTGTCCGACAAATTCAAAGATTTTAGGAACCGTCTGTTGAATGACCTGAGTCACTTGGACATTATTTTGTGGATTGGCCAGCCAGCGTCCTGCAGCCAGACTCAGGTCGGTACTATCCAGACTGCGCTGTACAATTTGCGGAGAAAGAAAATTTTCCTGCACAAAACGGCCCATCGACTCTGCAATACGGGCCTTGTTGCGTGGAATGATTTCGGTATGGTCGCGTAAAAACTTGGGAATGGGCAATCTGCCAAAAGGGTTACGAAACAGCACGGTAATCGCATACCAGTCCGCAAGACCACCGACCACACCCGCTTCTGCCGAGAGCATCAGAATATGAATGAGCCAGACATATTCAGGTAGCAATTTGGCTGCCACCATCAATGCCAACCAGGTCAGTACGGCGACCACCAGGGCGATGGTCGCGAAACGTTTACTGCGTTGTAAGCTCGGGGAGATACGCTCTGTCTGCATAGATCATCCTGTCAGGAGGGATTGGCCGGTTGCGGTTGCAGCACTGCACCGGATGGACTTAAACCATATTTAGCCCCAAGTGAATGTAAAATCAAGCGGGCATCAAAGGCATCTTGAGGCGCCTGATTGGCCTTGAAGCATTCAATGGTATAGGCCACCTGGGCAGGATCCAGAGTCACGGTATAGGGACGGTCATAGAATGGGTCTGGCCAGAACCCCGGATATCGGCGGTAATACCCGTACGGATAAAAGCTCGGTGCCGGATAGACGATGGCCTGCCGTGGAGGTTGTTGAGTACGGTTACTTGGATCATTCAGTACCCTGAAGAACTGAAAGCCATTTTGTAGGGTAGTCTGTGCGGCTTTGAGCAGGGTAATTTCTTCAGCTGTGCCAAAGCTCATATTGGGACGGGCCTGAAAGCTGATACGGTAAGTGTTGCTATTAAGGGGAGTGGTACTGTAGCGACCTAACTGATCAAATGTTAAGGGCTTTGAGGGTGTGGTTGCACAGCCAGTCAGGCTGATGGCAGCAATCATACTCAATCCCAGTAGCATGTTTTTCATGTTCGATCTCCTGATGCAATGATCCAGTTCAGACAGCCGGTCTTAAAAAATCTTAAAAACTGCTATCGGGCTGGGTCAGGAAAGTAAGTTCTTCATCGGTCGATGCACGACCCAGGATTTGGTTCCGATGCGGGTAACGTCCAAAGCGGTCAATAATAACTTTATGCTTTTTCTCGAATTCCAGATTGGTCGGATTGCCCAGACGCTGAAACAGTTTTAAGGCGAATTCATGAATCAGTTTGGATTCGCTGTGCATAAATGGCATATACAGAAAGGCACGCTGTTCCGGACTGAGCTGTTGATCTAGATTCAGGCTGATGGCTTCCTGAGCCAAGGCCAGTGCCAAACTGTCTTGGGCAAAAGCTTGGGGAGAATCACGGAATAAATTTCGTGAAAATTGATCTAGCACAATAATTTCGGCCAGCCGACCTTCTGCTGTTTTACGCCAGCCCCAAAGTTCAGCCCGGGCTGCCTGCTGATGAGTGCTCATGAACTGCTGTGCAATACTTTGGTCGAATTCATGACTTTGGCTAAACCATAAGGGCTGGCTGTCCGCATGAAACCAGAAGTCTAAAATATCTTGATAATTCATAATATTTACAATTCATTAGCATCTATTTGTTAATAAAATCACAAATTTTCCATGTCTTATAGAGGAAGTTTGTGTTAAAAATTTGCCAAATTAAAAATCAATGGTTTGCCTGAAAACTAGGCAGCCTGTCATGTGCCGGCACGAAATCACGTTATACTGATTAAACCGATGATTTTAATTTAATAATTTAGCCCCCTTAAGCGAGATTGTAATGAGTCAACCTGAATCGACTTCCCAAAATGTGTTACCGACCTGGGTCGAGTCGTCACTCATCAAAGGCATGTTGCGTGGTATCGAGCGTGAAAGCTTACGTATGCAAAGTGATGGTTTCCTGTCACAGGCAGCGCATCCTCGTGCCTTGGGTTCAGCCTTGACTCATCCACATATCACCACGGACTATTCTGAAGCATTGATGGAGTTTATTACTCCGCCACAGGACAGTATTAAAAAAGCGCTGGACTATCTCAGCGATATTCATGCGATTGTCCATCGTCATCTGGAAAATGATGAAAAGCTCTGGCCTTTGTCGATGCCGTGTATGCTGGACAGCCGTGATGACAGCATTCCGCTGGCACAGTATGGCAGCTCGAATATCGGCCTGTTTAAAACCTTGTATCGTCATGGTTTAGGCGTGCGTTATGGTCGCCGTATGCAGACGATTTCAGGCGTGCATTACAACCTGTCTTTCCCGGATCATCTGTTCGAGGCCTTGCAACAGCAGGAACAGGACGAGGCGCTGAAAGCATTGAGCTTGCAGGATTATCGCAGTCATCGCTATATGGGCCTGATCCGTAACTTTATTCGTCTGACCCCACTGGTGATGTTCCTGATCGGAGCCAGTCCGGCGGTCTGCCAATGCTTTATGACTGGCCGTGATCATTTCTTGCTGCCATTGGTGAAAGGTACCTTGTATTCACCTTATGCGACCGCGCTACGTATGGGACGTTTTGGCTATCAAAACTCTGCGCAGAAACAGCTCGGTATTCACTACAATAATTTGCAGGACTATCTGGACGGACTGCAAAAAGCGGTCAAAACGCCCTATAAACCGTTTAGTCGTTTGGGATTAGATGATTCCAATGGCCAGCCGATCCAGATCAATGATCATGTGCTGCAAATCGAAAATGAATATTACAGCTTAGTGCGCCCGAAACAGGTGCCGCTTGCAGGTGAAACGCCGTCACAGGCACTGGAAAATCGTGGGATTGCCTATGTCGAGCTGCGTGCAGTCGATGTCAATCCATACAGCCCGATTGGCATTAATGAAGATACGGCCGGCTTCCTCGAAGTCGTAGCCTTGTACTGTTTATTGCAGGACAGTCCGGCGCTCCTCAGCAATGAACAGGATATTATTGAACAGAATCAGGCTGAAGTAGTGAACCGCGGCCGTGCGCCAAATGCGGCAATTATGGAAAATGGCCAGTCTTATCCGATTGAAGATTGGTGTGCCATGCATTTGCAGCGTATGCATCCCCTGGCCAAGCTGTTAAATTCAGCCTACGACAGTACTCTATATACTGATGCTTTAAAAACCATGATGATCCGGGTCGATGAAGTCGATGCCACCTTGTCTGCTCTGGTGGTCGGGGATACACGTGAGCAGGGCGGTATGTGGCATTTTGGCCAACATCTGGCCCAACAGCACAGCAGTGTCTATGAAGAACATCAGCTCAGCCCGGAAACCCTGGCTTATTTTGAAGAAATGTCACAAAAGTCATTGCAGCAGCAACAGCAACTCGAGCAAGATAGCAGCGTCAGTTTTGCTGATTATTTAGCCCAATATCGATAAAAAAATAAGAGGATTCACCATGCAATGGGGTTATCGCTTCGTGAGTGGTATGTTGTTTCTGGCTGCTGTCATCGGCATGGCATTTGCCTTATATCTTGAGCATGTACAAGGTCTGGCGCCTTGTCCGCTCTGTGTGTTTCAGCGTGTTGGATTAATCGGACTCGGGATCATCTCACTGATCGCATTCCTGCATAATCCCGCATCCAATCTCATGAAGCGGCTATATGCCTTGCTGGGTTCGCTCAGTATTTTGTGGGCTGTGGGCGTGGCTGCACGTCATGTCTGGCTACAGAACCTGCCACCGGATCAGGTGCCGAGCTGTGGTCCCGGTCTGGAATACTGGCTGGAAACCCTGCCGATGCAGTCTGTACTGCAACAGGTCTTAAATGGTTCAGGGGAGTGTGCCGCGATTGACTGGACCTTTTTGGGTCAATCCTTGCCTGTCTGGTCTTTGATCTTTTTCAGTATTTTATTGTTGATTAGCCTGTGGCAACTACTGCGTAAATATAAAAAGGCACCGGTTAAACGACTCAGAGATAAATATTAATTCCATATTTAATAAAAAAGCCCTCAATCGAGGGCTTTTTTATTTTGCTGAAGTTCAGGTCAGGGCAATGCCTTCCAGACTGTCCAGATCCATCACATATTCATGAATCTGATCAAAGGCTTCATCTTCTATACTTGGATAGAACCAGCGCGCCACCTGCTCGGCCACCAGCGGATGATACTGAATTTCAAAATGGTTCAGGCCATAGAAAATCGCCTTGTTTGCATCCGGGACTTTGAGCTGAAAGCGCGGATTGGGATGCTCGCCCAAAGCACTTTTAATACTGACCAGATAATCGCCAATCACATGCAAGGTCTTGTTCTTGCGGTTTTCAAACTCGATGGTGCCGGCAACCAGGTAGGTGTCGATATGAGAGGGAATCGGGGCAGGTTTACGGTGATCATCCATAAAGCCGATCCGAAGTGGATTATGCTCCCAGTCATCATCCCGGACGCTGCCATGGCGCAAATCCAGAATACCGTTACTGCGAATATTGACCAGATGGCCAAGCAGCCGGATCAGTGGAAAATGTCCAAGTTTGTCCTGCAAGCTAAAGCCAAAACGTTCCAGTACTGCACCATGATGCGGTGAACCCAGACAGACCAGATTTTCCACCATATTGACCCAGCTATAGACATTCTGCTTGCCATAAAACAGCGCACTACGAGAGACCAGACCACCCATGCTATGCCCGATCAGGTCAATACTGGTAATTCTCGGATTGCGAGCAATCAGATCCTGTAAGGTATTCGCCAGACTTCGACCATTGGCAGAAATCCGGCGTCCAGTATTGTAATTCAGATAGAGCATGGTATTGCGGTCACGCTGCGCCAGTAATTTTGCCCCAATGCCCTCATATTTGCGATTTGACCAGTCTAAATGGTTCATGCATAAGCCATGTACAAACAAAGTAATACGACCGCTTAGCTCACCTTTTTGCAGCGAGCCATAATAGTCATAGATCACCATCGGCAAGGCCAGAGGATTCTGATATTTCAGCACATAATCCCCGATAATGCCATTTAAGACACTGACCAGGAAATGCAAGGAAGGTGTCAGCGGTTTATTATGCAGTTTAGGAAAGCGTTCAATAATCTGGCGCAAAGCAGGGGCAATCAGGGTATTGCCGTAATGAAACAGCATGTCATAAGACATTTGATAGAGCCGCACGATTGAAGGAATATTCTGAATTTTTTCTGAATTATTTTCACTTAAACCAAAAATACTCATTAAGATTTCGCGTTGAATACTCTTGATCAGCTCCTGAACCACATCGTTAAAGCGCATCGTCACCAGCTGCGCCAGACCTTCCAGTACATCGGCCTGACTCGGCGGGGTTCGGTCCCATCGACAATAGGTTTCATGTAACGGTGTCAAACTTGGCATCTGATCCTGTCCTTTCAATGAGCCGCATGTGGTGCCATCTTTCTTTTTAAAGAACTTCGCGGTATAAATTCTTTTTCTTGTTGAGTTTCCTGATTTTGAGGGCCTCAGCTTAAAATAACGAGAATGAGAGAAGATTTTGAGCTTTTTTGTCAGACAATTTAAGCAATTAACTGGTCTTATAACGTAGTGTACTTCACATTATTTAAATTAAATTTTGATGATTGATGGGTTTTTTGTTGGTAGTTCATGAATATCATTTATTTGCATGGTTTTAAAAGTAATTCGAACTCGATCAAGGGGAAATTGCTGCAACATTACTGTGCAAAGTATCCTGAAATTCAGGTACATTTACCCGATTTAAACATGTCACCGAACGCTGCCATTGTACATGTTTCTGGCCTGATTGAATCGATGCATGATGTGGCGTTATTGGGCAGCAGTCTCGGCGGATTTTATGCGACACATCTGGTCGCACAGCATGCTGTGCCTGCTGTACTGATCAATCCGGCAATGCGACCATGGCAACTGTTTCGTGAACTGTTTGACGAGCAACTGCCTTATCAGGTACATCCCAACTGGTGTCTGGATGAGGCAGATTTGATACAACTGCAACAATTGGCCCTGCCTGTTGCACAAGATGCAGACAAAATACTGGTTCTGCTGCAACAAGGCGATGAAGTTTTGGATTATCGTGAAGCACATCGTTATTATAGTGCTGCGCATCCCCCTGCAATGCTGATGACTGAAGCGCATGGCAGTCACGGGATGGATGATTTTGCGGAAAAAATTCCGTTCGTCTTACAGTTTTTATTGGACTGCATAAAAAAGGAAACCGAATAACGTGTCTCAATATACGGCTCAATCTCTTGAAGTTTTATCTGGTCTGGATCCGGTCCGTCGTCGTCCGGGCATGTATACCGATACTTCTCGTCCCAACCATTTGGCACAGGAAGTGATTGATAATGCTGTCGATGAGGCACTGGCAGGACATGCCAACAAGATTACCGTCACGGTCTATAAAGATGGTTCTTTGTCAGTTGAAGACAATGGCCGTGGTATGCCGGTGGATATTCACCCGGAATATGGCCAGAGCGGTATTGAAATTATCATGACCAAACTGCATGCCGGCGGTAAGTTCAGCACCGATAATTACCAGTTTTCCGGTGGTTTGCATGGCGTTGGGATTTCAGTGGTCAATGCGCTTTCGACCCGGGTAGAGGTTGAAGTTCAGCGTCAGGGCAATCTGTATAAAATGGCCTTTGAAAATGGCGAACCGGTTGCACCGCTTGAAGTACTGGCAGGTAAGGCACCGAAACGGGTATCAGGAACTACGGTACAATTCTGGCCTGAAGCCAAATATTTTGATTCTCCTAAATTTGCCCTCAAAGCGTTAAAACATAATCTCAAAGCCAAAGCTGTTTTGGCGGCGGGCTTACAGATCAACTATGTTGATCAGATCAATGATGAAAAGATCACCTGGCAGTTTGAAAATGGTCTGGTCGACTATTTGATGGATGAGCTGGAAGACCGTGAAATTATTCCGGCACCGGCTTTTGTCGCCACAGGTGACGCAGAACGTGCTAGCGCGGAATTTGCGATTTGCTGGAATGTCGAAGGTGGTGAAAGCGTCCAGGAATCTTATGTCAACCTGATTCCGACCGCACAAGGCGGAACGCATGTGAATGGTCTGCGTTCAGGCGTCACCGATGCGATGCGTGAATTCTGTGAACTGCGTAATTTGCTGCCGCGGAATATGAAACTCTCTGCCGAAGATGTCTGGGACGGCGTCAATTATATCCTGTCGCTGAAATTTCAGGAGCCGCAATTCTCAGGTCAGACTAAAGAACGTCTATCGAGCCGTGAAGCAGCTGGAATTGTGCAGAATATTGCCAAAGATGCCTTTGCATTATGGTTGAACCAGAATTCTGACATCGCCATGCAACTGGCAGAAATGGCCATTTCCAAAGCCGGTCGCCGTCTCAAAGCAGCGAAAAAAGTAGAACGTAAGAAAATTGTCGCGGGTCCAACCTTGCCGGGGAAACTGTCGGACTGTGTAGGCCATGATCTGGATCAGTCAGAACTGTTTATTGTGGAAGGGGATTCTGCGGGTGGTTCGGCCAAGCAGGCGCGTGATAAGAACTTCCAGGCGATTATGCCAATTCGTGGAAAAATCCTGAATACTTGGGAAGTCTCTTCTGACGAAGTTCTAGCATCGCAGGAAGTACACAATATTGCGATTGCCATTGGCGTTGATCCGGGTTCGGATGACTTGTCTGAACTGCGTTATGGCAAGGTCTGTATTCTGGCCGATGCCGACTCAGATGGTTTGCATATCGCGACTTTGCTGTGTGCCTTATTTGTGAAGCATTTTCCGACTCTGGTGGAAGAGGGGCATTTGTATGTCGCAATGCCACCATTATTCCGTATTGATGACAACAAAGATGTGCATTACGCTTTGGATGAAGACGAACTGAATAGCATCCTGAAAAAATGCAAAACCAAGAATCCGCAAATTACCCGATTCAAGGGTCTGGGCGAGATGAATGCCAGCCAGTTGCGTGAAACCACACTGGATCCAAACACGCGCCGTCTGGTGCAACTGGACTTAGATGATGCTCATCATACTGCAGGTTTATTGGATAAACTCTTGGCAAAAAAACGTGCCAGTGACCGTAAAGATTGGTTAGAGCAAAAAGGCAATCTGGCAGATTTGGTGGTTTAAACTATCGAATTTAAGCAATAAAAAATCCCGCGCTTGCGGGATTTTTTGTTTTAAAACAGTGCAAAAATTATTCAAAATACTGCACTTTATTTGTACATCATCTTCTATCTCACTTCCGCCATGCTTTCATTGCTCTTTGCGCGACTTACTTAGAATTAAGCTCGGATACAGTATTTAAATACAGGTTTAATTCTTTTTAGTATTACTAAATTAATGATTCATAATACAAATAATGAGATCGGTTAAAGTAAATTTTTTTATTTTTTGAAGCCTTGGCACAGAAATTGAATCACTCCATCCAGATGTACAACAAGACAAGCATGAAAAATGCACCATTATAAAGTTTGGAGAAAAATCTGATGTTCCAACGCAATTTATTTTCAAAAAGTATTTTAGCCGCAACCATGGCAGGGGCTGTTGCATTAACGGGGTGTTCAAAATCTGCTGAAAAAGCAGGAGCCCCGGCCACAGAAAGCAAAGTCGCAGATAGCGGCGATACGATTAAAGTCGGGATCCTGCATTCCTTGTCAGGCACGATGGCAATTTCTGAAACTTCACTGAAAGACACGGCCTTAATGGCGATTAAGGAAATCAATGATAATGGTGGGGTACTGGGTAAGAAACTGGAACCGGTGGTGGTCGATCCAGCATCAGACTGGCCGCTGTTTGCAGAGCAAGCACGTCAGCTGATTACCCAAGACAAAGTCGCGGTAATTTTCGGTGCATGGACGTCGGTGTCACGTAAATCTGTCTTGCCAGTGGTTGAAGAGCTGAATGGCTTATTGTTCTATCCTGTACAGTACGAAGGCCAAGAACAATCCAAAAATATTTTTTATACCGGTGCTGCGCCTAACCAGCAAGCCATTCCAGCCGTGGAATACTTGATGAGCGAAGAGGGCGGCAAGGCTGAGCGTTTTGTCCTGCTCGGTACAGACTATGTGTATCCACGTACCACCAACCAGATTTTACGTGTGTTCTTAAAGTCTAAAGGCATGGCCGATGCTGACATCATGGAAGAGTACACGCCATTTGGTCACAGCAACTATCAAACCATTGTCGGTAATGTGAAAAAATTCGCAGCCGGTAAAAAGACTGCGGTGATCTCGACCATCAATGGCGACTCGAATGTGCCGTTCTATCGTGAATTGGGTAATCAGGGCATTAAAGCCTCTGATATTCCAGTGATGGCGTTCTCGGTGGGTGAAGAAGAACTGCGTGGTATTGACACCAAGCCATTGGTCGGTCATTTGGCGTCATGGAACTATTTCATGTCAGTGAAGAATCCGGTCAATACAGAATTTACCAACAAAATGAAGCAGTATGCAGTGGAATTCAAACTGCCGAATGCAGACAAGCTCGTGACCAATGACCCAATGGAAGCAACTTATGTCGGGATTAACATGTGGAAGCAAGCCGTTGAAAAAGCAGGTTCTACAGAGGTCGATAAAGTCCGTGAAGCGATGGCAGGTCAGGAATTCAAAGCCCCATCCGGCTATACCTTAAAAATGGATGCGACGAATCACCACTTACACAAGCCAGTCATGATTGGTCAGATTCGTGGCGATGGACAGTTTGATGTGGTCTATAAAACGCCACAAGCCATCCAGGCACAGCCTTGGAGCCCGTACATTCCGAAATAACAGCTATCTTTTGCCTGCCACAGCCGTGGCAGGTGTCCTCTGATTTTTTTCTTACTCTCCACGGAAAATTTCCAATGGAATAGGGGTGAATATAATGAATATTCGCGTGAATATCGCCGCTATTTTTCTGGTATTTGTACAGGTTATTTGTGTGCAACTGGTATCAGCAGAACAATCCTCAAATAGCACTGCATTGACTGCAGCAATACAACAAGATGCAATCCAGCAATTTGTGCAAGGTGATTTTGCCCAGCGCCGTGCTTTACTGAAGCAATGGCCGGGCAGTATTGAGCAGTTAGATCAGCTTGCAGAATATGTTGAAAACGAGCAGCTTTATAGTGGGGCTAATGGTCAAACCTATATTTTAGAATCGGACGAAAAATTACTCAGCTATCCGAGTCTAGGCATCGTTGCAGATTGGCCGAGTGACTTATCACAAGTGACTTTGGTGAATACCTTGCGTAAAGCGCTCAACTTTGGTTTGGCACAAAGAAAACTCAAATCTGAAGATGCTTCCGAGCGTTTAGAAGCGATTGATATTTATGAAAGCAACTTGGCAGAGCTGAATGTTGCTCACATCAATGCCCTGTATTTGAACGAACAAAATAACAAAGTCAAAGCCCGTTTGGCCCAGCTTAAAGCGCGTCTGGATTATCAAGATGCAGATGTCTTAGTTAAAATTCAAGCGGCGAAAGCCTTGCAAGACTCCAATCGTCCCGATGTCTTGGCGATGATCGACAATGAGCTGACACAGCCGAATATCCATTCTGAGCTGAAAGCGGCTTTGCTTGAAGCGAAAAGCAGTATTAAAACCCGGATTCAAGCCAGTGAATGGACGGGGCATTTATTTTCAGGGCTGAGTACTGCGAGTATTTTACTGCTTGCAGCACTCGGTTTAGCCATTACCTATGGTTTGCTCGGTGTGATTAATATGGCGCATGGCGAGCTCATTATGATTGGCGCCTATACCACTTATGTGGTGCAAAGCCTGTTTAAAAGCTATTTGGGTAGCTATGTCGATTGGTACTTAATCGCCGCGATTCCTGCGGCATTCTTGGTGAGTGGGCTGATCGGCATGTTGATTGAACGTACCGTGATTCGTCCACTCTATGGTCGTCAACTTGAAACCTTGCTTGCCACCTTCGGTGTCAGCCTGATTTTGATGCAATTGGTACGCATGACTTTTGGTGCGCAAAATGTCGAAGTGTCGAATATTTCGTGGCTATCAGGCGGGATCTCCATTACCCCAAGTTTAATGCTGCCGTATAACCGTATTGCGATTATTGTCTTCACCATTGCAGTGCTTTTGTTGTTGGTTTACCTACTGAATAAAACCCGTTTTGGTTTGTTTGTACGTGCGGTGACGCAAAACCGTCAAATGGCACAAGCCGTTGGTATTCGTTCAAGCCGTATCGACATGATGGCCTTTGGTTTAGGTTCAGGTTTGGCCGGTTTAGCGGGCTGTGCTTTGGCACAAGTGGGTAACGTCGGGCCGGATTTAGGGCAAAACTACATTATTGATGCCTTCTTGGTGGTGGTTGTCGGTGGTGTAGGTCAGGTGTGGGGTGCAGTCCTTGCAGCGCTTGGTCTAGGTATTAGTGGTACCGCCTTGGAAATTGGCATTGGTGCGGTACTGGCAAAAATTGTTCTCTTGGTGCTTGTGATTTTGTTTATTCAAAAACGTCCACAAGGTTTGTTTGCCATCAAAGGCCGTTTTGTGGAGTAAGCACATGAAGATTACACAATTATTATCCGACAAACCGCATAGTGGCATTGCGATTGCCATATGCTTTGCCATTTTATTGGCATTGCCATGGTTACACCTGTTACCTGCCGATTCAACCCTGCATTTATCTGCGTATTGGGTCACCTTGATTGGCAAAATCATGTGTTTGGCTCTGGTCGCTTTGGCACTGGATTTAGTTTGGGGCTATGCCGGAATTTTAAGTTTAGGACATGGTTTGTACTTTGCCCTTGGCGGTTATGCCTTTGGGATGTACTTAATGCGCCAGTCTGCAGGGGATGGCATTCCTGACTTTATGCGCTTCCTTAGTTGGACGGAAGTGCCATGGTTTTGGGTCGGTACGGAATACTTCCTTTGGTCATTGGTATTGGTGGTATTAGTGCCGGGCATCATCGCCTTTATTTTCGGCTTCTTTGCCTTCCGTTCCAAAATTAAAGGCGTGTATTTCTCGATTATTACCCAAGCTATGACTTTTGCCGCTGCATTACTTTTCTTCCGTAATGAAACCGGCTTTGGTGGCAACAACGGCTTTACCGGTTTTAAAACCATTTTAGGCCTGGACATTACCTCGGCATCGATGCGGGCAAGTTTGTGCTTTATCACCGCTTTGGTATTGTTGCTGTGCTTTATTGGTTTACGTCATTTAATGAATAAACCTTATGGCCGTGTACTCGGTGCAATTCGTGACAGCGAAAACCGTCTGCAATATTTGGGCTACCGTACCTTGTGGTACAAGCTCTCGGCATGGGTGCTATCTGCGGTGATTGCAGGCATTGCAGGGGCACTGTATGTGCCACAAGCCGGCATTATTAACCCAAGTGAAATGAACCCGGTGAACTCGATTGAAATGGCAGTCTGGGTGGCAGCGGGTGGACGTGGCACGCTGATTGGTCCATTGATTGGGGCAGGCTTAATCAATGGAGTAAAAACCTATTTTACTTCGGCTTATCCTGAAGCATGGCTGTTGATTTTGGGTACGTTATTTATTGTAGTGACCATCTTCCTGCCAAAAGGCATTATTGGTCTGTTTGACCGTTTTAAAAAGGAGCGTAGCGAATGAGCGAGATCCTGCAACCGCATGGTGGTCATGCTTCTGAAGGCTATGGTCGCCCAAAAGAACAAGGCGCGGACTTTACCCATGGCATTGCATTGTATCTGGAAAAAGTCAGTGTCTGGTTTGATGCCTTTCGTGCCCTAAATGATTTATCGCTGTATATCGAAGAAGGGGAATTACGCTGCATCATTGGACCGAACGGGGCGGGGAAAACCACCCTCATGGATGTGATTACCGGAAAAACCCGTCCAACTGAAGGCGCTGCATTTTTCGGGCAAAACTATGACCTAGCCAAAATGAGTACCGAGCAAATTGCTGAAGCAGGCATTGGACGTAAATTCCAAAAACCGACGGTGTTTGAAAATTTCAGCGTCATGGAAAATCTGCTTCTAGCAGCACCCAAAGACAAGCGCGTGAAAAAGAGTTTCTTTAGCAAACTCGATCCCGATGCCCAAAATGCCCTGGATGAATCACTTGCGCAAATTCGTCTGCAAGAGTTCATTAATAAACCTGCTGGCTTGCTGTCGCATGGTCAAAAGCAATGGTTAGAAATCGGCATGTTGTTGATGCAACGTCCAAAACTGATTTTACTGGATGAACCTGTAGCAGGCATGACCGATGCCGAAACCGAGCGCACGGCGGAGCTGTGTTTAGAACTCAAGAAAAATCACACCCTCGTTGTGGTTGAGCATGACATGAGCTTTATCGATACTATTAGTGAAAAAGTCACGGTATTGGCACAAGGCGCAATTTTGGCAGAAGGCACATTGGCAGAAGTACAAGCCAATGAAGATGTCATTGAAAAGTATTTAGGACGTTAAGGAGACCGTGATGTTAGAAGTCAAAGACGTCAATCAATTTTATGGTGGCAGTCATATTTTACGTGATGTGTCGTTGACTGCACCTGTGGGTGAGTGTTCGGTGGTGCTTGGGCGCAATGGTGTAGGGAAAACCACGCTCCTTAAATGTCTGATGGGTATTTTACCGATTAAATCCGGACAGATTTTGTTGGATGGCAAGGACATTTCGAAACTCAGTCCTGAACAGCGTGTCCGTGCAGGTCTGGCTTATGTGCCCCAAGGTCGAGATATTTTTTCAACTTTAACCGTGGAGGAAAACATCCTCATTGGTATGGCGAAATTTAAAGGCGCAAAGACACGCAAAGTGCCTGAGCATCTCTATGAAATTTTCCCTGTGTTGGATGAAATGAAGCATCGCCGTGGCGGAGATTTGTCTGGTGGTCAGCAGCAGCAGCTTGCCATTGCACGAGCACTTGCTTCTGAACCGCGTGTGCTGATTTTGGATGAACCGACTGAAGGTATTCAGCCATCCATTATTAAAGACATTGGACGGGTGATTCGTAAACTTGCTGATGGTGGTGAGATGGCGATTGTGTTGGTAGAGCAATTCTATGATTTTGCTGAAGAACTTGCTGATGCTTATACCGTGATGGCACGTGGGCAGGTTGTGGCGCAAGGTGTGGGCAGTGAAATGCCTGAGAAAGGTATTCGGGAGTTGGTGGCGATTTAAGGCTTTTAGCTCCTTCTCCTATGGGAGAAGGCGGGGGATGAGGGTTTATCTTTATTTACCTCTCCCTAATCCTCTCCTAGAAGGAGAGGGAAAAAGCCTCCCTAAGCAAGATATAAGCACTGCTTTATATCGAAGCGTAAGAAAGGGAGGTTTGGAGGGATTAAATTTTAAATCTCCTCTTACGAAGCAGAGCTTCTCATCTCTTAAAGAGAGGGGAATTTTCTTTTTTGAATAATGGAGGGATTAGATCTCCGTATTTTCATTCCATAAAAAATAGCCGCCGTACTGACTTGGACGGTATTCACCACCGATGGATTTGCCTTGGTCAGTTAAAAAATGTTTACCCGTGTCATTCAGCTTTAAAAAGCCTTTATCCACTAACTTTTCAAGTAAATCTGCTGTTTTAATTTTATATTTGGCAGCCAGTTTGGAGGTGGTCAATTTACTAAAGGCATTAGCTTCTTCATCAGTTTGACCTAAATCCTCAGTGTTCGGATTAGCTTTGACTTCATCTAAGCTGATCCGGACTTCTTCGCTAATCTGAATAATACGCTGCGCTTCTTCATACGCATCTTTAAAAACCTCATCATCTTCATACTTACGAACTGAAATGCCCATTTCATTGTTATTGACCTGGCTAAATTCATATAAATTCAAACTCGAAATAATACATTCCGATTCATTGAGATAGCACTTTGCATGCAGGTTTTTGCAGAAACTCAAACGCACATAGTCCAGTTTTTGAATCCATTTGATTTCTTCAGGATGCAAATCACTTTTGCCATAGACAATGCGAACATCAATTTTTAACCGGTCTTTGTCTTCTAATAATTCTTTAATACGGTCATTGAGACGTAAATACGGACTGATTAAAATTAGACGTTCTTTGGCATTTTTAATGAGTTCTTCTAAGAAAAAATTGGTTGCACTGGTATTTAGAAATTTAGCCATATTTTCCCTGTAATATTTTGAATATTATGTTTGTTATAGGGGAATAAGATATCGCTGAATCAGCAATCACTCAACCTTTAAATACATGCCATCTGCCGAGACATTATGACCAAAACCACAAGACATCGGATTGCTGCTATTCACCACAATCTGTTGTCCAATTTGAGCGTTAAACTGAAATTTTAAATCAATTTTGCAATCTTCTACGCTGTAATTGGTCTGAGCTTTATTCAGTGGCATGCGGGTTGAAAATTCTCCCATATTTGGTCCATAAATCAGACTGCGCAAACCCATATAGAGTCCATTAAACTCAATCTGGTAGGCATTCGAAGCCCGTTTAACTTCCATCGTATTCCATTGACCAAAACCTGCATAACGAACATATTTTCCTGCAAGACTCTTTGATTTTTCTGGTGCAGGTAACTGTTTTAGATTGAACTGGCTGGCTTTAGCATTCGGGAAAACCGAGAACCAGGCGCGTGCCCATTGCGGCTTTCCAAGCTTGGCATAACTTAAGCCAACATTATTAAATGCCGTGGTGATATCGCGTTCGGAAAAAGCTGTACCACCGCCTTCTACATTCATCGCACAAAAGGATGACCATGCGGCTTGTTGCTCAAATTGCGCTATGGCCTTTTGATATTGTTTTTGGTTGTAGAATTTTTTGCCATTATTTGCGTAGCTTTGCACTTTGCTACAGCCTGAACGGAGCTCTTTTTCAAAGTATGAATCAGCAAAAGTGAGCATACTTAAACTTAAAAGACCAATAGACAATAGAGATTTATACATGGTGTTATTCAGTATGATTTTTAGCTGAATAAAACATAGCCGCTCGTATAAGTAAATAGAACTTGTGCTTATTAAACTGGATAAGAACAAAATATCGTGATGGCCAAGTATTAAAAAGCTGAAGAGTAGTGTCCAGAAAGCAGTTCTGGAATAGTTTTAAACTAAGAATGAATCAAGCTTGATCCAGATTGAGTTGTAAGAGTACCAAATCACGCCATTGCCCAAACTTCTGTCCGACTTGCGGCATATAGGCAGTTTGAACGAAGCCCAGTTTTTCATGCAGACGAATCGATGAGTTGTTTTCAGAATCAATCGCCGCGACCATGATATGCAGTTTCTGTACTTGAGCCTGTTCAATTAAATATTGCAATAATTTAGAACCCAAACCTTGCCCTGCATAATCTGGATTTAAAAAAATAGAATGTTCTACCGTCTGTTGAAAGCCCTGAATACTACGAAACTGATCATAACAGGCATAGCCAGCGACGACTTGATTTTGAGTATCTTCAACCACAAAAACCGGGAAATTCTGATTTTTAAGCTGTTTAAACCAGATTTTGAAATAGTTCAAATCAAAGGCTGTTCTGTTCCAGGTCGCAGTACCATAGAGTACTTCCTGATTATAAATCTCGAGAATGGTTTCAAGATCATGTTCGGTCGCAGGTCGAATATCAAAATCAGGCATATTCTTGTTCTAGTAGAGGTGAGCTGAAATCACAGTTTAAAAAAAAGCAGAACCGGAGTTCTGCTTTTGATCATACATCAATTAGAAATGATATTTCACAAGTGCGCTGACATTGTTTTCGTCTTGATTTTTAAGACCAAACTTGTTGTTCCACACTGAATGTTCAACACCGAGGTATAAACGGGTATCTGGAGAAATGTGTTTGCCCGCATTCCATTTCCACTGTGTAGTCCAGTTTAACTCGCTTGCTTGAGCGTCTTTTTCAGCAGTTGACCAATCAAGGAAGCCATCTACAAGAAAATCTTCAGCACCCAGTTTAAATGGCACACCATAGGTAAGCGTCATTTGATAATCGTCTTTATTGCCAAACACTTTTTCATTGTTTGCACGATAAAGATTTAAGCTTGCATATTGAAAGTATGGGATATCAAGCTCAAAGCCCACGCCATATAGGAAGTTATCAGCATTATCTGAACCTTCCCACGTTGTTGAAATAAGCACATCTTTCACTGGACCAAAGGCAAGTTTTTGGCCTGTAACTTCGCTTAAGCTTAAACGTGGTGATAACTCAAAGTACGTACTTTTAACATCATCTCCACCGCGCAGACGATCCATAAAGAAGAATACATCTGCATATTTAACTTTTGCAGCATATTCAACAGTTAAAGTAGTTTGCTGATCGTCTACAACTTCATAGTTTTCACCATAAAGACCTGTAACGCTAAAGTCCTGCCAAACTGGTTTTGCTTGAGCAAATACAGCAGCTGAAGTCAATGCACAAAGTGCCGCAAGTTGTGTAAATTTCATTTAAATCTATCCCCCCGAGAAAGCAGAATAAGCATACAGATTAATAAGTAAAAATAAAGTTAAAAGTGATCGCTGACTTAAATATATTTCAGCCCTTATGAGTTGAATGTAGACGATCATCTTCCTCAGTTTTCATTGTCTTTTGTTGATACTTCTCTAAATTATTATTTTTTAAATAAAGTCGAATATGTAGTGCCTTAAAAGACTGAATGTATAACTAAAAATATAAAATCACTTCAATTCAGGATGATGAGTTTAGAAAACCAGTAAAAATAGGGGGAATATACAGATTGTTTAGTAATTAATTTGGGCCTGAGGCTGAATAGCTTTGTTCTGTTTGTGTAATGAAGCTGCTTTTAAAATCTCAAATGACGGTCGTTTTATAGGCCTATTCTCGGCATCGTAAAATAAGAGTGATCGGTCTTATATTTCAATTGAAAATCATTTTTGCAGTTTATTATTTTCGAATGACGAAAGAGTATTTTTCCCGGTTCTGCAAAAGCAACTAAACAGTCATAAAGCATATGATCTCTTCAGGACTGTAAGGCTGACTAGGCGCTGATCTTATAAGAAAAATTATTAGGGTCTGTTGACATTTACTGTTCATAATTAACCCTATAAAGGTAGCCATAAAAATATACAGGCTAAAGCAACAGAACTTTGATAATTTCTTTTGAGCTTGTCATATCGAGTAGCTATTCCTCTAAATTGCTTTAATCTACAAAACATATTTTCAACTAAATGCCTGATTTTAT
>NZ_JAMXXM010000012.1:0-90507 GCF_024129715.1 Acinetobacter lwoffii | reverse complement strand
AGTACGTGCCATTGAAAATATAGAAATAAAAATAACTCAAAGGAGGATTTTAAGTATTTAAAACCAATTCTTCAAATGAGGACACGCCCTAGAAATAAGTTTAATCCTATTCCTCATTCGCCGTTGATGCTTCTTAAACGCTTTAATCATGACTGGTGTCTAGGTGTAAATCCCAAAGGTTCGCCACTATGTTATCGGCTTTATGTAAAGACGACTGATAGCAATAAACAGCCTTTATCAAAAGAGGAACATCGGTTACGAGTTGAAGTAACTTTGGATCAATCTATTCTCAAAGAGAACGATTGCTCAATCGAAAATCTGCAAACCATCATTAAGCAAGGATTCAAATTTTTGACATTTACAGAGCTTGATCAGAAAGCAACTGAGGCAGTTAGAGCAAGCTATGAGGAAATCATCAAGCCTTATGGTCAAGAACGAGCAGTGAGAAGTGTAAACCGAAATAGACGGAACTTAGAAGATGGAATTAAGACTCATGCGGAGTTGAATAGCATCGTTTCTAAAGCGATATTCAATTTATGCCGAAAGTTTTAAATTCGTAAAATTACTCTCAATGTCAAAATAAAAAATAAAGCATGAAATCATTTAAAATCAATGACTTCATGCTTTATTTATATACCTTATGTCCTAATACCTTATTGAGGCATACATAAGTATCATTAAATTACCATTTCCGTTTTACTTTATAAAAAATCGATCATTGCTTAGTACTCTACTTTATCTACTAAGAATTAAAATCAATAGCCAATTTTGAAATATACATTTCTTTCATAGGTCCTGGTGTGAAACGGTTTACACGGCAAATTAGAGGAAGCTGATCTCCATCGAACTCAAGATAGCCATTTTTTTTAAAAACTTGAATAATACCCTGATCTTTGAAAATACTAGGATTAAGAGGATTTTTTGCTTTTGGATTATGAAATAAAAACAATCCATCCGAAAATAGCTCGGGATTGTCTGGAGTTACAGGTTTAATTTTAAAATAAGGTAATTCTGTATCTCCATAAACACTAATTACCGAATTCAAATTTGGATGACCATTTGAAATAGCAAGTGCTGTTAATTTCCCTAAAGTAACTTTACTAGAGAAAAGAACGGCGGAAACATCAGAATTTGTCTCATCATCAAAGATATTAAGAGGTAATTCGGCACCTGTTTCTTGCTTCACTACAAAATTGCGTTTTTCAAAACTCAATCCATCTTCTTTAATATAGAAACCATAAAGTAAAGCTAAAATCGAGTAATGACTTTCAAGCCCATAATTCAATTGAGAAAATGATGACATACCAATGATATATGGTACATCAGTTTTTACCCAAGGCTCTTTGATATAATTTGCATATTTCTTAAGCTTCCCACTAAATGCATTAGAACACCGAATGACTCCTTCATTAATTATATTTTCAAAGTCTGGTAGTTTCCAAAGTGGAGTTTCTGTCATTTCCAAATCAGCGGAATTTCTATCATCTTCTGGTCTGCCTGTTTTTTTAATTTCAGATACAACCGCTTCTATATAAAACTTATCTGATCCATCATCTTTTTTGACAATAAAGTCAGGACGATGTTTAGTAAAATCTATTGTCTCCCCCATATTTTTTAGTAGCTGATGTATATAGAATTCCCAAAATGTAGAATGAAAAGTCGTCTGAAGCTCATATAGTATCTTGCCATCCCTATCAATGAAGCCATCAGCCCATTTCTTTAAGATTTCTCGTTCACCATGCAACATTAAATTGTTATTAAGTAATTTATACTTAGGATGAAATTTTTCATCCTCGATTGGTGTATCAAAAAAAAGTTGCATATTTTGGTTCTCTATTTGCGTTATGTATTAAATGAGCAGACTAAACTATTTAAAAATTCTTTAACCATATCTTCAAAATAGGAAGTCTTAGAAAATGCATAACCTGCTACATGTATAGCATTCATAAATTATGAATATATTCCAACATTCTTATACTTTACAAGGTTATATTTAACAAACACTTATCATAAAATTAACATTAAATTAGGTATAACCTTTTTCAACTTTATGATAATAGAAATTAAGGGAATAGAAAAATGCGGACAGAAAGTGATGTTTTTTCCTCATTAGAGTCAATTACAGCGGAAAAAGGTTTTCTTGAGGTGCTAGCCTTTTTAGCATTTAAGGATAATTATATTATAGTAGAAGGTGAAACCCTCGATAGTGAATCATTTATTCGTTCCTATGACCGAACTAGATTATCAAAAACTGAGCTAGCAACTTTAATTGCCCTAACATTTAAAAATTACAAGGGCAACACCTCTTTATCCAAGGAGCTTATTTCCGAAAAAGCGATTAACATTTATGAATTATTTGAAGAGCTTCATCATACATTTTTTCAACAAGACCTATCTGAAGAGCAAGTTTTAAGTAATGATTTTTTCTCTTCTGGTCATATGATGAGAGAGGCTATTTTCTATAGTGCTGAGGGTGCTTTTAAACATCAATATAGAGATATTTCAAAAATAAGATATGAACCTGATAACTCATGGCTGAAAAAAAACAATGGTTTCACTATTGAAGAATTAGTCACTGTTGTTTCTGCAATAGAAAGTATACAACTTGAAAAAGCTAATAACTTATTAGAAAAAAATATCGGAAAAGATATTAAGAGTTTTTTACCTATCTTTCAGTTTAACCTTAAAGAACTTGTGAAAGAGTCACAGCTTCCTTTAAATACGATTGAAGCCTGTATTAATACGTTGCTATGCTTCCCTAATGATAAAAGACTTACTGTCTTTCAATCAGTTGATGATTTCAACTGTACTAATGCATATCCAGTCATCCAAATAGCTAATGATTATTATACTTTTGGTACTCAAACATTATGGGAGTCAATATATGAAAGTCCCTTCTTTTGGTTTAAAGATACTTCGTACAATAATCAAGCAAGTAAAAATAGAGGGTTATTCACTGAACATTTTACTGCCTCCAGGTTAGCCAAGGTTTTTGGTGAAGAAAAAGTATTCACTAATATAGATTTATTTAAAGGAAATAATAAAGCCTGTGAAATTGACGTCCTAGTCGTTTTTGGAAAAATGGCACTAATTATCCAAGCAAAATCTAAGAAATTAACTATTGCCGCACGTAAAGGCAATTCTCAACAAATTGAAAAAGACTTTCAAGCTGCGGTTGAAGAAGCTTATGAGCAGGCACTTACTTGTAGTGAACTCATCCAATCAGAAGATGTAATCTTTAAAAATGAAATGGGAGAAATTATTGAACTTCCAAGAACATATAATACTATTTTTCCTATATGTGTTGTTTCCGATCATTACCCCGCCTTAGCTAGTCAAGCTAGGCAGTTTCTTAAGCCAAAAGTAAATGATGTCCTACAACATCCATTCATTACAGATGTATTCTTTATTGATACGCTCACTGAGATGTTACCCTCTCCTCTACATATCTTTGACTATCTTTTGAAGCGTAGTAATTACGGCAACTCGATTGTAATAAATCATGAATTATCAACTTTAGCCGTCTACATTAATAAGAATCTATATTTCCAAGATGAATTTCAACTTGTGATGCTTGATGATGACGTAACCTGTGACCTTGAATTAGCTATGATGGCAAGAAGAGATAATCTAAAAGATATCCCATTGACACCTGATGGCATATTAACAAGATTTAAAAATACCCATGTAGGAAGTTTAATAGATCAAGTTTCTTTTTCAACCGAGGAAAAATTACAACAAATTGGATTACATCTACTTTCATTGGATGAAAAAACTCTCAATTTCATAAATGAAGCAATTAAAAAGATGCTACAACAATTTAGTATCGATAAAAAAAATCATGATCTAACTATTCCTATTTATCAATCACAAACTGGGCTAACTATTCATTGTAATGCAGACTTTTACGAGACTGCATACTCAAGACTTAAAAAACATATCGAACGTAGAAAATATTCTGAAAAAGCAAAAAGTTGGATTGGGCTTTGTATTAATCCAAATAGTCTAAAAATTTCTATAGCTATTTATGAATCTTATGAATGGTCATTTTCACCAAGCCTACAAGCTATTGTTGATGAGCATAATTTAAAGAGCACGAAAAATATATTAAAGATTGGAGAGCCAATATCTTTTAAAGCTAAAACGTCTTTACCCATTAAGAATAATCAACCTAAAATAGGAAGAAATGAACCTTGTCCTTGCGGAAGTGGCATTAAATTTAAAAAGTGTTGTCTTATTTAATAATGCTAAAACTTTGACGGTATAAATGACGGTACATTTACATACTTGAAATTTCATGTTTAACTATTTCATGTATTTAGATATTAAACCTGACGGACTCTCTCACCGCCAGAATTTAAAAACCCGAATCACATGATTCGGGTTTTTTTATATTTAATTTTATCCATCATCCCATCAGTAAAAAAAATTATCTGCTTAGATCTTAAAATATTATTATCTATCGCCTTAGGCAAAGGCATTGAATTAATACCAGTCCTCGTTCATAAAAATCTTTTGCAACACAACACTTACGCTCAATTCTATTTTTAAAAATCTTCATTTTTCATCAGCCAAAAAACTGATGAATTGTGCAGTTTCTGTACGCCATTCATTTCAGGTTTTTATTTATGTGTTCAAACAAAAAACTGGCACAGAAATAGCTTAATTTTATTGTCATCAAAGCTATGTTATGTTGCTTATAAATCAACTAAAAGGAGAATAAAAACCACAGGATAGAAAGAAATAACCAAGTGAACCGAGCCATTCAAATTTGAAGTTAAAAAATAGATACACTGCTATTCGGAGAGCGAACATGAATAACAGCGCAAACTATGCCAAACAGATTAAAAATGCAAAACGTGGCGGTTATACCCCAACTATTGCCAAGGACATCAATAAACATAAAATTCAAAAAGCATTGAGACTCATCGAACAGTGGAGAAGCCTCGCTCAAGAACTCAAACCTCAAATGCAGTTTGATATGGCCTTTACTTTAGAGGAATGTGCACAAGAATTAGATCGCATCCTGAAAAACAGATAAACCTTATAACCGACTCATATCCAGAACCAATCCTGTGCTTTCACCCTCGCCCATATCTGCACATATGGGCCATTTCTTTGCACATAATCAAAAACAGAACTTTTCATCCATTCGGTCAAAATAAACAAATCCTGCCGAAACAGTTTAAACGGTTATTTTTTGGCTTGCGTGACCCAAAAAAATCTGTAAAATGCACTCCACCATGCCGGCATAGCTCAGTTGGTAGAGCAACTGACTTGTAATCAGTAGGTCCACAGTTCGAATCCGTGTGCCGGCACCATATCTTAGCCTCGCTTTTAGTGAGGCTTTGATGTTTCTGGGTTTTAGTATTTTGAGCTGAGTCTTCTTGCACTTTCTAGTGCTTCGATTGTGCCGTCACTTGCACATATCTCACAATCCCTTCCTGATATAATTTTCGGCATAGTTTCGCTGTCATCTGAATTTTAAAATGATCCAGTTTTGAACCTTGAGCCTGATCATCTGATGCTTTTGAATTCAAAGTTTTTTGCACATAATCCGCAAAGCCTGAAAATACCGGCTCGGACAGATCCTGAATCTGGATATTTTTAAATTCAAAACGATCCAGACAGGCATACAGTGCCCCCACTGTCATTAAATCTTTTAAATTCACATCAGCAGATTTCAATAAAAACTGATATTTACGCCGTTGTAAGGCATTTAAATTTTCCCAGCGCTCGGACAAAACCAGATGATGAAAACCAATCCGCGCATTTGAATTTAAAACACTACGGATCTGCTCCAAGAATAAAGGCACAGGACTGTGATAAGCCGCATCCAGACACAGCACCACATCAAAACGCTGGGAAAATGGCAATTCTTTTAAACGCAAAAATGACGCCTGATAAATGGCATTCAGTTCTGGCAGATGTTGCTGAATATTAGCTACACAAGCAGCCTGCAGCTCAACCCCCGCCAGATATTGCACCTGATAGTGTTGTTGCCAGTACAGCAAACTTGCACCCTGACCGCAGCCTAAATCCAGCAGTTTATCTTTTGAATTTAAATTTACAGTTTGTGCAAGGTGATCGGCCAGCATACAACAGGCAGCCGCATAATCCTGCTGACCTGCTTGCCAATACCCTAAATTGCTCCAGGGCAATTGCGCATGATCGCCCAACATAGCGGCATCGATTGCATACTTGTGCTGGGGAAGATGCTGACGCAGTGCCTGAAGCCATTGCATGGATTAATAACCCAGTTGCGGAGCAACCTCAACCACAGGTTTTAAACCCTGAAATGGTAAAGGCGCACCAAAGATTTCTGCAATCTTCATCGCTGAGGTCACTGCCGATTCCAGAATCGGCAAACCGTCACATGACCATGAACCGCAGAAGAAGACCTTACGGTTGGCATCCAGATGACGTTGCTGCAATTCCTTATTCAGTGCCACCGTATTAGCATCGACGACTGCACGTGTCAGCATTACCGATTTGATCACTTTCTTCGGATCAATGTCGGTTACCGGACGCCAGGTCTGAAACACGGCCGACTTGCCAACCAAAGAAGGTTCAATCGAGTTAAGCCACACGGTAAATTGCTGACGAGTAAATTTACGGTCCATCATATAGCTGAGTACGGCCCAGTCTTTACGTTTTGGCGGCATTACGCTGGCATCGGTATGAATCACCAGTTCGCCTTGTTCGAATTTGAATTTCTTCAATAATTCAATTTCACTGGCGAATTGTACCGGATCCAGGAACTCCTCAATTTTGGTGGTCGGTGTCGCGACAATCACCCGGTCAAACAGTTTTGAATAACCGGCCGCATTTTCAACTTTGACCTGATCGCCCTGCTCTTGTACCAGTGTAATTGCTGAACCGTCTTCAATATGAATGCCTTCAATCAGCTTGTCGACCAGTGCCGGTGTACCGCCTTGCAGACGCAGTAAAGCATCACCATCGGTCAATTGACGCAGGAAAATTAACAACGGTTTAGCTGGCCATTCACCAATGGTTTTCGGATTGCAGGTACAGATGGTATATAGCACCGGCATCACCGCACCGTGCCAGAACACTTCTTCAATCTCGTTACGATTGATAAATTCTGCCAGGCTGATGTCCTGATTTTTCGATTTAAAGAATTTGGTTAATGCAACTTTTAACTGCAACAGGCCTTTGACCAGACGCCAGCCATACTGTTGCAGACCTTTACGGTTGTTGATAATCGGGATATTGCCAATTCGGCTACGCGATGTGGTCAGCCAGGTTTCAGTTTTATCTTCAAATAACCAGCTGCAGGCCATATAGGTCCGCACCGGATAAGTTTTAATGCCCAGATGTGTGGCTAGACTCAGGGTGTTTTTCCACAGATAGGGGTTCATCACACGTAAAGGTGCGTCAATCAGGCCCCCTTCAAATTCAAGGCTATGACTGTCCATGCCGCGACCTGGAAGTGCTTCAAAAATCGTGATGTGATGTCCTGCGTCCTGGAGAATTCTGGCTGTAGCCAGTCCGGCCATGCCACTACCAATTACTGCGATATCCAAACTGATCATCCGTCATTGAAAAACTACAGAAATTATGTACCATGCGCCAATCAAACAGGTTATTAAAATCTTCCAGAATATATGTTTTTCGTAAAGGCCTTTTTGTTCAATTTCACCTGCTTTTTATCCATTTTTTTGCATTAGTTAAAATTCCACCAAATATAGAATTTTATTTATATTTTTATTTAAAATATAAAAAAATTACTTTAAAAACAAATAATTTAATTAACCATTTTTATAATCCTTGGTTGACAAATACTTTTTAAATACCTATGATTCGCAGCATAAGAAAACCATAAATTCATCCGGTTCCATTCAGATGCGTTTATGCGAAAATTGTTTAAAACGACAAGAAACTACAGCGCCTTATAAAATAAAAGCCTCTGCGAAAGCAGAGGCTTCTTTGTTTTCAGGCCTAGTTGATCATGCAGCATGGTATTGCGCTTACTTTATTGCCTCTAATAAGCCGCTTAAAAAGCATAGAGTGCAATTCCTTAATCCTCATTTTGTTCTCAAATAGAAATCAAATGACATGATGTTTTTGTCTAGAATTCATAAATCTTCAAACTAAAAAAATAAAAAATCCAGCAACTTGTGCTGGATTTTTTTCTTCAAAGCATTAGGTTTGAATTAGATTTTACCCACCAGGTCGATTGATGGCGCTAGCGTTGCTTCACCTTCTTTCCATTTTGCCGGACAAACTTCACCTGGGTGCGCATGTACATATTGTGCAGCTTTCACTTTACGCAGAAGCTCTTGGGCATCACGGCCAATACCACCCGCGTTGATTTCAATGATCTGGATTTTACCTTCTGGATCAATCACGAAAGTACCACGATCTGCCAGACCTTCAGCTTCAATCAATACTTCAAAGTTTTTAGACAAAGTCCAGGTTGGATCACCAATCAATGGATACTGGATTTTACCAATCACGTCAGAGGTATCATGCCAAGCTTTATGGGTGAAATGGGTATCGGTAGACACACCATAGATTTCCACACCCATTTTCTGGAATTCAGCATACTGATCAGCAAGATCGCCTAATTCAGTTGGACAAACAAAGGTAAAATCTGCAGGATAGAAAAACACCACTGACCATTTACCTTTCAGGTCTTGCTCAGAAACTTCGATGAACTGACCATTGTGGTAAGCAGTTGCATTGAATGGTTTGATTTCAGTATTGATTAAACTCATGAGATATTTCCTCTGGCTTATTTCTGGGATTGCTTATCTTGTGAAGCTAGAATACGAAAAATTTCAAAATAGGTAAAACCGCAAGTTTTTATAAAAATGATCGCTTTTTTAGATCATAAATTTCTATTAGTATTGTTCATCTTATTTATTTTCTCGATGCATAGCTGTTCTGATCAAAAATAATGCCATGCTTTAAGACTTATTAATATTTTAATAAATCAGTGGCTTACCCAAAATCAATACTAATCTTCAAGACATAAAAAACCCACCGTATTCAGGTGGGTTTTAATGATGATTTACCTTTTTGAATTAGGCATCAAAATGGTAAGTCATCATCTAAATCTGCTGCAGGCGCTGCTGTTGGAGCAGGTGCAGATTTCGGCGCAAAACCACTCGGGTTATTGTTGCCATAACCGCCGCCCTGGTTGTTGTTAAAACCGCCCTGCTGTGGTGCTGAACCATAACCCGATTGCGGGTTATTGCCATAACCGCCCTGGTTGTTGTTCGCCTGATTATTGTTATTAAAGCGTGGCTGGTTAAAGCTGCTCTCGCCCTGATCATTTTGAGGACGGCTAGAGTCCAGCATCTGCATTTGCTCACCACGGATTTCCGTCGTATAGCGTTCCTGACCATTCTGGTCAGTCCACTGACGGGTACGTAATGAACCTTCAATATATACTTTTGAGCCCTTACGAAGATATTGCTGCGCAATTTCACCTAAACGGTTATGCAACACGATACGGTGCCATTCCGTTTGTTCTTTACGTTCACCGGTACTTTTATCTGTCCACGAATCGCTGGTTGCGATCGAGAATTGAGTGAGAGAGCCACCATTTGCAAAAGTTTTGGTTTCCGGATCTTTACCCAAAGTACCCACTAAAATAACTTTATTTACACCACGCATTTGCCGTTTACTTCCTATATATTTCTGTATTTTACTTTATAAGAGTTATGCTTAAATGGCTACCTCTTTACCCAACAAGTGCGTTAATTGTTGTCGCGAAGCATCATCAATCTGCTGTTTATCGACTTTTACATAGGCAACTTGCTGTTCAGACATCACCACGACCTCTTCAATACCACGAATCGCCAAAAGCTGAGAAGTCCATTCGTCAGTTTGTCTGCTTTCCGGCAAACGCAACACCAGCGATGACAGATAGCGTGGCTGAGCCAGCCCAAAACTCATCAGTAGCCAAACCATCGCGATCCCTGTCAGGATACTCCAGCCCATCGAGGTATTGTTCAGCAGTAATAATTGTCCGCCAATCATACCGCCAAAGAAAGCCCCTAAAAACTGGCTGCTGGCATTCACGCCCATCGCGGTGGCTTTGGACTGAATCGGTGCCGCTTTCGACAACCAGGACGGCAACAGAGCTTCCATGACATTAAAGGCGATGAAGAACAGACCCAGACCAATCAGCAAGACATATTTGGATTCAAACCCAAATGCCATCACCATCAAACCCAGAATAATACCGGTAATGGCCACCAGAAAAATCGCGCGCATTTTGTGGTATTTTTCTGCCAGGATAATACTTGGAAAGGCAAAAAACAGGCTCAGCACCAACAGCGGCAAATATACCCAGCCATGACTGGAAAGTGGCAGATCCGCAAATTCGATCAGCTGCGAAGGTACATAGATAAACATGGCGGTGAGTAATAAATGCAGGGTAAAGACCGACACATGCAGACGATTCAGATCCCCGATTTTGATTACCTGTTTCAACTGTGCCAGATAGCCCTGCTGAAAGTTTTTATGATGCCGCGTGACTTTAGGCACCATCAACAGCATGGCAATCGCCGCCAGGCCCATCACCGTGGTGACCCAGAACAACCCAGAGATACCCACCAGACCCGTCAGCCAGGGCCCCAGACTAAAGGCCACCACAAAAGACAGGCCGATACTCATGCCCATCATCGCCATGGCTTTCATGCGGTTTTCTTCACGGGTGACATCTGCCAGCAACGCCATCACCACAGCAGATACTGCACCACCACCGGCGATCGCTCGGCCGATAATCACGCCATAAATGGTGTCCGACATGGCCGCAATTGCACCGCCCAGCGCAAATAGTAGCAGCCCTAAAACCACCAGTGGCTTACGGCTGTAACGGTCGGCAATCAGGCTGAATGGAATCTGCAATAAAGCCTGGGTCAGACCATAGACCCCGACCGCCAAACCGATCAGTACAGGTGTTGCATATTGATATGCCTGCCCTGCCACAGAAAACACCGGGATAATCATAAACAACCCCAGCATGCGCAGTGCAAAAATACTGCTCAGGGCAAAGGTTGAACGACGTTCTAAAGCATTCATCATAAATTATGGCGATTGGGTTAATTAATCTGGAGCCCAGATTATAGGACATTCAGCTCATTAATAAGACATGAATTTTATTTGAAATAAAGATGATGCCGATCTAAAAACAAAAAAGCGCAGCCGGAGCTACGCTTTTCATTCAGGGACAGCGCTTTATTTGCCTAAAGCCGCCTGACGTTTCTTGTACTGAATCGAGGCGAATACTGCCCAGACAATAAAGGCTACACCGATCAGACCGGTCACCACTTCTGGCACATGCAGACCGGTTCCGCTGGCAATCATAATGAAAGCCAGTGCACCGATGGCATAATGCGCACCATGTTCCAGGTAGATATAGGCATCCAATGTGCCCTGTTCAACCAGATAAATCGTCATTGAACGGACAAAGATTGCACCAATTGCTAGACCGAGCATGATGATGACCACGTCTGAGGTAATCGCAAAGGCACCGATCACGCCATCAAAACTGAACGAGGCATCCAGGACTTCTAAATAAAGGAAGCCACCAATACCGGCTTTCACTACACCCGTCGGTACGCCATTTTCATCATGACGAATGGCATTTCCTTCTTCATCGACTTCCGGTTCACCACCGAGCATATGGCTCAGAACCTGTACACCGATATAAATCACGATGCCCCAGATCCCGGCCATAGTCACTGCCAGACGCTTGGCTTCATCGACATTGGCTGCCATGATTAACAAGGCCACCAGTGCGATAAACACCGACATTGCCGGCACATTAGCCAGATTAGACAGACGGCGTTCTAGCCGTCTGAACCAGTGCGTGTCTTTTTCTTCATCCAGGAAGAAGTTCAGGAATACCATCAACAGGAAAGCACCACCAAAAGCAGCAATTTCAGGATGATGTGCCATTAAACGCGCTGAATATTCTTTCGGATCATTCAGAGCCAGACGTACCACTTCCATAAAGCCCAGGTCTGCAGTCACTGCAACAATGACCACCGGGAAGATCAAACGCATCCCGAAAACTGCAATCAGAATACCGACCGTCAGGAACAGCATTTTCCAGAAATGATCCCACCCCCGTAGGACTGAGGCATTAACAACCGCGTTATCAAAGGACAACGACACTTCCATAATCGCTAAGATAGCGGTAATGGTCAGCGCTGTGAGCATGGTTTGCAGGCCTGCTTCAGGACCATGGGTATAACCCCAATACGCAGACAAACCAAGACACACGATCGAAAATGCAATCGAGAAACCAAAATGTTTCAACATACACAACGACCTTGGATAAATTAAATAAATGTATGGCTGCGAAAGAGCAGCAATACGAATAGGAAAAGTTAAGCTAATTATGAAACTTTTAGCGCATAAACCAAAGCACTTCCTGAGCCGTTTTATCTTATTTTCTGTTTTTAAAATTTGCCGATCTTTTAAACAGCCCGATCTTTGCTATAGTGCCGCATGGTTTAACTTGAACTGCGAAGGATTTTCAGCATGAGTTTTTCACAAGAGGTATGGCAACGTAATCTCACACTTTATCAGAAGACCCTGGCCCTGCCCTTTAATCAGCAACTGGCACAAGGTACTTTAAGCCGTGAAGCCTTTAGTCATTATGTGATTCAGGATGCGCATTATTTACTGGCCTATGGCCGTGCACTGGCCGTGTGTGCCGCCAAAGCTTTTGAAGCGGACGATGTAATCCAGTTTGCCGAGGCAGCCAAAATTGCGATTGTGGTGGAACGTAGCCTGCATGATGGCTTTATGCAAGATTTTGGCATTAGCAAAGAGCAATTTGAGCAGACACCGTTGACGCTGGCATGTCATCACTATACTTCTTATCTGACTTCGACCGCCTGGTCAGAAAGCTACCCGGTGGTGCTAGCCTCGTTGCTGCCTTGTTTCTGGATTTATGCCGAAGTTGGTAAAGATATTGTCGACAACTCTGCGCCGAATAATCCGTATCAAGCCTGGGTGGATACCTATTCAGGAGAGGAATTCCACACTGCGGTGCGGAATGTGATTGCGACCGTTGACCGTGTTGCGGCGCGTGTTGATGCCGATACACTAGAAAAAATGCATGCAGCTTATACGCATGCGGCCCGTCTGGAATGGTTGTTCTGGGACAGTGCCTTTGAGCAACGCCAGTGGCCTGGTCTGGATGAATAAGACGGACGAATAAAAAAAGCCCTGTTTAAGATAGGGCTTTTTGGTTATAGCTGATCAAAAAATTTCTACTGTCATAAACCGATCATAAAAACGGCTTAGTCTGAAAAAAACAAGGATAGAACTGGCCGGTACGCTAGACCTAGCTATAAGCCCCAAATTGCCGAACAATAATTGAGAATAATTATCAATTAATAAAATCAATCCCGGAAAGAGGCAGATGATATGCACACTTTAGGCACCGAAGCGATTCGGGCATTTTTTACCCTGCAATGTTGCTGGCTCAATAATGAAGAAATCTATTTGGAACAAGGCTGTCCAGATTGTAGCTCGGCAGCGACTTATCTGATTTACCATACCAACACGCATATCCAGAAACATCTGCTGAAATTTATTGAAAAGTATCGCTGTCATCAGGCGCGACGTAACGATTTGCTCGACCTGGATTTTTTCCAAAAAGACTATGAGGACTTTCTGCACATTCTGGAAAATGAAGTCAATTTTTATGCACGTCTGCATCATGATGTGTCACGTGAACGCTGCTTTGAAGAGATCGAGTCTATCTTTGAACGCCATTATGCAATGGCTTATTAGGTATTGGCCTTGTACATGATCATTGTGAATATTTAGGCAATCGACTACTGCGTTTGTTAATGTTGTGATGAATTGACCAATCACCGACATAACTTGACGTTTAAAATACTTTTTTTTGCACTTGAACATTTTTCATCCGGTATCATATAAGGGTTTTTGATGAATATTCTAGGATCCTTGCATGAGCCAAAGCCACATCCGTATTCGAGGCGCACGTACCCATAACCTGAAAAATGTGAACCTTGATATACCACGCGACAAGTTTGTGGTGATTACGGGACTGTCTGGTTCAGGTAAGTCCTCGCTTGCCTTTGATACCTTATATGCCGAAGGTCAGCGCCGTTATGTGGAATCGCTGTCTGCCTATGCCCGCCAATTCCTCTCCCAGATGGAAAAACCGGAAGTGGATTCGATTGAGGGCTTGAGTCCAGCAATTGCCATCGAGCAGAAATCTACCAGTCATAACCCACGTTCTACCGTGGGAACCATTACTGAAATTTATGACTATTTACGTCTACTCTATGCACGGGTCGGAACGCCGTTCTGTCCGGAACATGACCTGCCGATGGTGGCACAAACAGTTACTGAAATGGTCGATGTAGTCAAAGCACTGGAAGAAGGTACTGCGCTGTTACTGTTAGCACCCGTAGTGCGTGAGCGTAAAGGTGAATACACGGCGCTGTTTGAACAGCTACAAAGTCAGGGTTTTGTTCGCGCCCGTGTGGATGGCGAGATCATGGAAATTGATCCACCCCCTGAGCTGGATAAAAAGAAAAAACATACCATTGAAGTAGTAGTTGACCGCTTTAAAGTGCGTGATGATCTGGGCAACCGTATTGCCGAAAGTTTTGAAACCGCGCTACGTCTTGGTGGTGATATCGCCATTCTGTCCTGGATGAAAGGCGAGCATAACGATCGCGTGTTTTCAGCCAAACACTCCTGCCCGCAATGTGACCGTGCGGTGGCTGAACTGGAACCGCGTTTATTTTCGTTCAACAACCCTTTTGGCGCCTGTCCGGTCTGTGATGGTTTGGGAACCCGTAGCCATTTTAGTGCCGACAAACTGATTTCCAATCCTGAGGTCAGCGTTAGCCAAGGCGCGATTCGGGGCTGGGACCGTCAGCGTCCTTACTATTACAGCATGATCCAGAAAGTCGCCGAGCATTTTGGTTTTTCGCTAGAAACTCCTTGGAATGAACTGGATGCCGACACCAAGAAAAAATTTCTGTACGGCACTGGCAAAGAAAAAATTGATCTAAGTTATATCGATGAACGTGGCCGACGTCATAATCGGGTCATTCCTTTTGAAGGAATTTTGCCGCATCTGGAACGCCGTTATCGTGAAACTGAAAGTAATTATGTGCGTGATGATCTGGCGCAGTATTTATCCAATGCTGCCTGTGATGCCTGTGATGGTTCACGTCTGAATGAAATTTCGCGTAACGTGAAAATTCTGGACAAGACCATTGCTGACATTACCCGTATGTCGATTGGCGATGCTGAAAGCTATTATCAAGACATTCATCTGGAAGGTGCCCGTGGAGAAATTGCCGACAAGATTTTCAAGGAAATCCGTGAACGTCTGCACTTTCTGGTTTCGGTCGGCCTGAATTATCTCAGCCTGTCCCGTTCTGCCGAAACTTTATCTGGTGGTGAAGCGCAGCGAATCCGTCTGGCCTCACAGATCGGTGCCGGTTTGATGGGCGTCATGTATGTGCTGGATGAGCCGTCAATTGGTCTGCATCAGCGTGATAACGACCGTCTGCTGCAAACCCTGATCCGTCTGCGTGATCTGGGCAATACCGTGCTGGTGGTCGAGCATGATGAAGATGCGATTCGTGCCGCCGATCATATTATTGATATCGGTCCGGGTGCCGGTGTGCATGGTGGGCATGTGATTGCCGAAGGAACGTATGATGAAATTCTGGCCAATCCGGACTCGCTGACCGGAAAATATTTATCCGGAAAATTAAAAATTGAAGTGCCGAAAAAACGGATTCAACCGCCTAAGCCTAAAGAACAGATCAAGCTAATGGGAGCATCCGGGCATAACCTGAAAAAAGTCGATCTGACCATTCCTTTAGGTATTATGACCTGTGTTACCGGGGTGTCCGGTTCAGGTAAATCGACCTTGATTAACCGGACTTTGTTACCTTTGGCGGCGACCCAGCTCAATGGTGCCACCACTTTAACTTCGGAAAAGTTTGAATCGATTGATGGTTTACAGTTCCTCGACAAAGTGGTGGATATTGACCAGAGTCCGATTGGACGTACCCCGCGTTCCAATCCGGCGACTTATACCGGCCTATTTACCCCGATTCGTGAACTGTTTTCACAGACGCAAGAAGCCAAGGCACGCGGTTATGCTGCCGGTCGTTTCTCGTTTAACGTGAAAGGTGGCCGCTGTGAAGCCTGTGAAGGTGACGGCATGATCAAGGTAGCGATGCACTTCCTACCGGATATGTATGTGCCATGTGATGCCTGTCATGGCAAACGCTATAATCGTGAAACGCTGGAAGTAAACTATAAGGGCAAGAATATTTCCGATGTCTTGCAGATGACCGTTGAAGATGCCATGCATTTCTTCGATGCGATTCCGGTGATTCACCGTCGTCTGGAAACATTACATCAGGTGGGTCTGGGTTATATCCGTCTGGGTCAGTCTGCGACCACGCTTTCTGGTGGTGAAGCACAGCGTGTCAAACTGGCACGTGAACTGGCCAAACGCGATACTGGTCAAACCCTATATATTCTGGATGAACCGACCACGGGTCTGCATTTCCATGATATTGCCAAACTGCTGGATATCCTGCATCAGCTCCGTGACAAGGGTAATACCATCGTGGTGATTGAGCATAATCTGGACGTAATTAAAACTGCCGACTGGGTGGTGGATTTAGGCCCTGAAGGTGGTTCGGGTGGTGGTATGATTGTTGCGGAAGGTACGCCTGAACAGGTCGTGAAAGTCAAAGCTTCACATACGGGTAAATTCTTGAAGCCGTTGTTGAAATAAAAATCTCCTCCTAGCCTCCTCTTTGATAAAGAGGGGGCATTCCCTCCTTTCGCAAAGGAGGGTTAGGGTGGATTAAAAAAATAAATCTATTCTTAAATTTGTTTGAGGGGGAACAAAATGCGATTTTCTGAAAGATATGGTTATAAGCCCGTACGTGACATTATTCAAAAAGAAAGTATAGATGATGCTTAAAAAAATGGTTTGTGGAGTGTTTTTCATAGCTATATTTGGAATCGGATTGAACATGGACATAATCAAAGCTCTTTTACCCGTAATTCAAATATATACTCGTTAGTAGAATCTTATTGGCTTAATCTTTTTAAAAACCCTACAGATACCATCCCTCAATGGACATCTGATTCTTTAAAAATAATTAGAGATTACTTTTTTAATTGTGCATGGCACGAAATTTATAGCTTGATTGAAGAAACAATTGAGCACTACCCCTATCAAAGAGTAAGTAATAAAGATCCATTTATAACTAATATCAACAATATGCTAGAGCGTGAAAATAGTGCTTACCGAATTATAAATGACGAAATCATTCCAATAACTTCCGAACAAGAAATTCAATCCATCGAAACTGCTTTAGAAAATACAAATCAATATTTAGGTGTTCAACAACATTTAAATCAAGCTTTAAAACTGATGTCAGATCGTCAAAAGCCTGACTATCGAAATTCGATTAAAGAATCTGTTTCGGCATTAGAAGGTATGTGTCAAAAAATATTAAAGAAGGACAAAGTAACTTTAGGTGATGCAATTGGTCAAATTGAAAAACAATATCCAATACATCCTGCATTAAAAGCCAGTATTAAATCTTTATATGGTTATACATCCGATGCAGATGGTATTCGCCATGCAATGTTAGACGAATCAAATCTTTCTTATATCGATGCAAAATTTATGCTTGTTGCCTGCACAAATTTTATTAACTATCTGATCGACAAAACCAGAGATCATCCAAATTAGATCACATGACTGGCGACATGGATGTCGCCCGTTCGACTGTGCTAAAGGGACTTAGCATCAGTCGAACAAATGCATTTTGCTACTTTTGTGCAGTTCAAAAGTAGAGAAAACAGTCTTTTGAACTAAACCTCTGCCACCGCATTACGTCCTTTGGCCTTTGCGGCAAACAAAGCATCATCTGCATTTGACAATAAAGCCATCCAGGACACGGCACCAATGGCAACCCCAATACTGACCGAAATCTGAATCTCGTCTCCTGCTGCAGTCACAATATGACGCTCAGCCACTTCAGCCCGAATGTTATCGGCCACAATCAATGCCTGCTGCATCTGGATATTTTCAATCAGCACCAGAAATTCATCGCCCCCATAACGTACCAGCAAATCTGTAGCACGGACATTGGCCTTTAAACGCTCGGCCACCAGCTGAATCACCTGATCGCCAATAATATGCCCATATTGATCATTCACCTGTTTAAAATGATCAATATCAATAATCATCAAACAGGTTTGGCTCAATTGACCCGGCTGATTTTCCATAAAACGAATATATTCTTCTAGCGCGAAACGGTTGGATAATCCGGTCAAAGAATCGGAATGGGCAATATTCTTTAAACGGAACTCTAGCGCATCACGTTCTTGCAACATCTGTTGCAATTTCTGAATGGCAGCGAATAAAGAATCAGAATGATTCACTTCACGCAGCCGCATATCAATTTTCTGACGACCCGAGTTTTTAGACAAACTCAACAACATGCGGCGTGCCTGAATTAGCGGCAGAAAAACCTGTTTACGTGCAAAAATCATGGTTGAAATCGCGGTCAGCAATGAAATCAGCGATACCAACACGCTCCAGATCAAACGCTGCATATTGCTGTTCATCTCTTGAATAGCGGCATCTCTGCTATATTGCAGCAGGTAAGTTTGCAGGTCTACCACAGTCGCAAATTTATCTACGATCGCTTCAGTCAGCTCTGTTCCGCTCAAACGGTAGTCACGTTGCTCCAGACTGTCACTGATCAGCTCACTCACAATCGGTAAGCCTTGCTGAATAAACTCGGTTTCTACCCGCCGATGTAAACGGATGAATTCCTCAGTCTTATCTTTAACAGGTTGAATGGTATCAATCAAGGCCCACAAATAACGCACCTGATGTTGGGTCTGTAAAGAGCGGGTAATATTTTCAGTGGGAAGCGGAGCTTCAAAAGTCACATGCGCCATGATAGACGAGGCCACACGACCGGCCTGATCACGTAAATCAGATAAAAATAGAATCTGGCTAATATAGTTATTCAGAGGGGTCGATGAGCTATCTGAAGCTACTGCCACGTCACGTAAAAGTTCGCGGCAACTTTCCCAGGCAGCAAACATGGCCAAAATCGCCTGATCAAGTTCTTGCGCACTACGTTGCTGACGTGGCATCCGGGTATAGGCATCAACCTGTGCACGCCCTTTTTTCAAACTATTTTCAAGCTGTGAAAGTTGCTGACTCAGGTTGTTAAACCCGACCTCCGTCAATACATCCGCGGTCTGGGACAATTGCCGATCCACCTGTTGACGATAGCTGATTAACTCTTGCTGATGCTGGGAAAATTCCTCGGCCGAACTGGACATGGCTTTATTGGCAGGCGCACGCTCACGCGAAATTTTATTTGCCAGATCAGCGACCTGCTGCAAGGCATTCAATTGTTGATAGGTTTGTCTGGATTTTAAATAACTTTGACTACTACTCACAATTAAGGGAATACAGATGCAAAGCAAACATAAAATAATAATCGACATCGACCAGTACAAACGTTTACTGATCCACTCAGAGCGTAAGGTATTCATGCTGTTGTATTACGCCCCAATATGACAAGCAAAGCTAAATAGATTGATTATTATACAAATAAAACAGGATGGTCTTAAAGCCTTTAGTCTTACTTCACTTATGTTTTTAATGAATTTTTATCATCTATTATTTTCAGATACTTAAGTTAGTTCATTTGAAACTTTAATGCAGGGTTTCATAACCACAATTCCCTATAAAGTCTTACAAAAGCAAGGGAATTTAAGCAGCTAAAAAATATAAAAACTTGCTTTCTGCACTATTTACACCTGCAACAAATAGGTGCATAATGCACCGCATTAGGGCGAGTTAAATTATTCCTCAGCAGATATTTTAGTTTACCCGCAAATTTTGGCGAAAAAAGCCCGATTTTCTATGAAAATCGGGCTTTTTTTTAGCTATTGAATTTTAGACCTCTATTTTTACTTTTCAATATGCACTATTTTGGTGCTTAAAATTATTCTAATATTTATTTTTCTCATCTTGTTTTGAGTTGAAGGTTTTTTCAGAAACAGAATGATCTGAATTAAAAAATGCGGGACAAAAAAAAGCCCAACCTTGGGGAAAGCTGGGCGATAAAACAAAAAATTGTGGAGAATCAGGCTAAATCACTATGAAAATGTGAACTCTAACTTGATTTTCATATTATGTAAAATTCCCCTGAAAATGTAAAGCCGATTGCTTCAGTCAAGATTATAAAACATGCCCATTTAGCTCAAAAAACAGACATCTACTCTAAGACCCAAGCTGATGATGCTTTAAAATCAAGCAATCCAATCAAGACATGAGGCGCCAGACACCTTGCACTTCTTGACAAATTTATGAATTAGCTCACCCATTATTAATTGTTTTAATAGATAAATAAACTATAATTGATCGTATTAAGTGATTTAAATAACCACACAATTTCTCCTTAACTTTTAGTCAAAATCTATATTTAAATTCTAGCTTTTTATTATACAAGAGTTTTTATCTAAAATGGCTTCCGAGCCTGATACTTGAATTTTACACAAAATTAATACAAAGATTTAGCTTAAAAAATATCGATTTCGAATTGGATTGACTTAATAAATTGTCACAATACAATGTGTTCCAAAGCTGTACACATCTTGTAACAAAACGGTAAATATCATGAAAAAACTCGGTTTAGCCACTGCTTTATTATTAGCCATGACCGGTGCTCAAGCATATCAATTTGAAGTTCAAGGTCAGTCAGAGTTCATCGACAACACTGTGAATGAACAAGACTTCACTGGTGCAGTTCAAGGTACTTACTACTTCAACAATGTTGATGCTTCTAAAGGTCCTTTAGCTGAAGCTGCTTTTTTAAACCAAGCATCTAATGTTTCTGCTGCTTATACATACGGCGAAGACGGACAAGAATTTGGTGATCGCACTGTGCACCATACTTTCGGTGTAAAAGGTGAAGCGTATATCCCGACTAACGTTGTTCCTGCTTATGCAAGCGCTTCTTATAGCCATACCATCGCGGATAACAAAGCGGGCGACGTAGACGGCAATGGTGACCGTTATGCATTAGAACTAGGTGCATTACTAATCCCTAACTTCTTGGTTGCTGTGGGTTATACCAGCGTTGCTGACCAAACTTCTTATGATGCTTTCAACATGTTTAACAACGGTGTTGCTAAAGCTGCTCTTGAATCTGGCACAATCAATGAAGACCAAGACGCAATCACTGCCCGCACTAAATATGTAGGCGCGATTGACGGTACTAACATGTCAATTGGTTTTGAAAGTGGCCTAGTTTATGGCGAAGATACTGCCTACAACTTAGGTACAACTCTTTTCCTTAACCCACAGTTAAGCGTTGGCGCATCTTATATGGAATCTAGCTTTGCTGGTTCTCCAGACAAAGCTTGGGGCGCGAACGTAAACTACTTCATCACTCCTGCTGTTGCAGTTGGCGCATCTTATGTAAATGCAAATGCTGAAGGCCAAGCACTGGATACACAAACGATTGGTGTAAATGCCAAATTCCGTTTCTAATTTCTGATTAGATTCTGAATCAAAAAAGGACACGATATGTGTCCTTTTTTGTTAGCAATTTTACTACTGATTAAAGGTTGACCTTTTGTCTTTTATTCATGAAAATTCAAATGTTTTTTCATTAACTTAATTGGAATGCGTATGAAAAAGGTTTATTTAGCATCGGCATTATTATTTGCTGTGACAGGTGCCCAAGCCTACCAAGCTGAAGTTCAAGGTACTGTAGGCTATTACGATGCTGAACTTAACGATGGTAACTATAATGTTGGGGTACAAGGGACTTACTATTTTAAAGATATCGACACCTCTAAAGGACCATTAGCTGAAGCTGCTTTCTTGAATCAAGCGAGCAGTATTTCTGCAGGCTACAATTTTGGCCAGCTTACTGCAGATATTAACCAAACGGTTAATGGTGGCGGCAATTCAGTTACTATAAATGAAGAATTTGATGTAGAACAACAAACTTATGGCATTAAGGGTGAAACCTATATTCCTACAAATGTTGTGCCTGTATATGCAAGCGCATCCTATAACCATTCTAAAACTGATGCTAAAAACGATTTTACAGCTTTAATTCAAAATGATGATTCTGGCGATCGCTACGCACTTGAGCTTGGTGCTCTAGTTGCTCCAAATTTCTTGATGGCACTTGGTTATACGAATATTGCTGCTACGGAATCTCTGGATACATTCAACATTTTAAATAATGGTTTGATGAGTGCTACGATGGAAGCACGCAGTATTAGTGACAAGAAAGATGCTATTACAGCACGAACTAAATATGTAGGTCCAATCGATGGTACTGACATGTCAATTGGTTTTGAAGCTGGTCTAGTTTCTGGCGAAGATACGATGTATCAACTGAAAACAGACCTTTATGTAACGCCTAAACTTGGTCTAGGTGTTTCTTATACAGATGGTAGCTACAAAAGCGCTACTGTTCCAACATCTGCAGTTGGTTTAAATGCGAGCTACTTCGTCACTCCAGCTGTATCACTAGGTGCTAGCTACGTTTATGCTGATGGTAAATATGGCGCAAATGATGCACAACTTGGTGCGTTCAATGCCAAATTCCGTTTCTAATTTCTGATTAGATTCTGGATCAAAAAAGGACGCATATTGCGTCCTTTTTTATTGTTTTATGACTTCATTTACTCAGGCGTACGTACCAGACTTAAGAAGTGCAAATGACGTTCATATTGGTCAATGATGTCCTGCAATAGATCTTCTTGCGTCCACTCCATCACATCATAACCCTGACCGCCTTCTCTTAAAAATACTTCTGCCTGATAGGAATCTACGCCCGCATTCTCCAGTTCAGACATAAAGCTTGGACTTAAAGTCTGGGTGGCATTGACCTGATAGATAAAATTAATTTCATCCTGATGATCAACACGGAGCTGTATACCGTCTTCTAGTGGACGAATCGTCACGTGTAATCGGCGCCGTTTCAATTCACTTTGAAAGTTGAGAAATGCCTTATTCACTGTAGTGTGAATATACTGCTGCACCTCTTCCTGGGTATGCGGATAATGCATAATCAGGCCTAATCGCTGTTGCCAACTACGCGGATTCTGAATTGCACGCGGGGTAATCCGTGCGGCTTGCAGCGCATGCATTTTGATGACATCCAGATGTAAGGCTTTAATTAAGCCCCAGCAGATCAGCAGCATAATAAAGGTAAAAGGCAAGGCGCTCATGATCGTGGCCGACTGCAAGGCCTCAAGTCCACCAGCCAGTAATAGGATGATGGCCAACAAAGCCATGAGTACGGTCCAGAACAGACGCTGCCAAGTCGGTGAATTATCACTTTTCGCTGTCAGATAATCAGTCACCAATGCCCCTGAATCGGCAGAAGTCACAAAGAACAGCATCACTAGTAAAGTCGCAATGATGCTGGTCACTGAGCTGAAAGGCAGATTGTTCAGAAACTCAAATAGGGCCACTGATGAATCACGCTGAACTGCCTCTAATAAGCCAGTATTGGCTTCATGCATAATACTGTACAGTGCGGCATTGCCCATAAAGCCCATCCAGATCAGGGTAAATCCAGTCGGAATCAGCAATACACCCACGATAAATTCACGAATACTGCGGCCTTCCGAGACCCGGGCAATAAACATCCCGACAAATGGCGACCAGGAAATCCACCAGGCCCAGTACATGATGGTCCAGCCCCCAATCCAGCCACTTGGCTGATAGGCATACAGATTAAAGGTCATACTGAACAGATTTGAAACATACTGGCCGGCATTCTGAATAGTCGTCTGTAATAGATAAATACTCGGACCTGCCACAAAGACAAAAATCAGCAACAGCAGTGCAAGTACCAAATTTAGTTCAGATAAACGTTTAATTCCTTTGTCTAATCCAAAAAATACGGAAGTCGCCGCCATGGCACTGACCACAATAATCAAAATGACCTGAGTACTGGGTGCCTGTTCCACACCAAACAGGTAATTCAAACCTGAATTGATTTGGGTCACCCCGAAACCCAGTGTGGTGGCGACACCAAATACCGTACCAATGGTGGCAAAGGTATCGACGCCATCTCCAATCGGTCCATAGATCTTTTGACCAATCAGCGGATACAAGGCCGAACGGATTTTTAAAGGCAATTGATGCCGATAAGCAAAATAAGCTAACGATAGGCCAACAAGCGTATAAATTGCCCAGGCATGTAAACCCCAGTGGAAAAAGGTCACCCGCATAGATTGCTGTGCAGCCAGCACAGTTTCCGGTTCACCGGCAGGTGGCGTAACATAATGCATCACCGGTTCGGCCACACCAAAGAACATCAGTCCAATCCCCATCCCTGCGGTGAATAACATCGCAAACCAGGAAGCACTGCTATATTTTGGTTGACTATGGTCGGGCCCCAGTTTGATTTTGCCCATATCCGACAAAGCAATATAAACCAGAAGGATGAGAAATATCGCCACCGACAATACATAGAACCAGCTAAAGGACGCGGTAATCCACTGGTTCAGTTGCTGGGTGAACACTGAAAAAGCATCGGGTGCAAATACGACCAACGCTAAAAATATCGCAATAATGGCGACAGTACTGATAAAAACATTTGGATTGATATTGGCAAACCAGGATGGTTTTGTGGAAGGCATACATCCTCCATTTTTTAAAAATTGGATCGACAAACAGCGTCAAATAATTATTGGTAAGGTCAAAATGATCAGACAGATTCAGTCTATGGGAGCTAGATCTCCTGCTATTTTAAGATGTGACACAAAATAAAGCCGTTAAGTTACTGTAACAAATACAATAAAAGGATGAGTCTCATTGCCCAGGCGGGTTTTCTCTATTTTTCACGTTCTTTTTATGCGGTAGACGTGCGATATATTGCAAGGCAATTAAGCGGGATACAATCAGCGCCAGATACATCACCCCGACAAACATCTGGATAATGGCTAGCATCCGTGCGACCGGACTGACCGGCATGATATCAGACAGTCCTGTTGCAGACTGTACACTGAAACTAAGAAAAATCAGATCCAGCCAGGGTTGATAGGCTTGCAGATCGGGGTCTGAAAAGCTGTACGGCACCAGCAGCTGACAGATACTGTAGAGGAAGGCAAAGCCCCAGGCCAGCAAGGTAAATACTGCGCCAGCGGCAAAGAGTTCATCCTTGGTCAGATAACGGTCATGAAACATATAACGCAGTAGGCCATAGGCTGCACTAAAATAAGCACCAGCTTCAAACAGGTGGGCGGTGACATGGATCCAGGTATAACGCAGTCCCAGCACAATCAGGGAGGAAAAGAAAATCGCACCGGCGACAAAGCTAAGTCCTAAAATGGTAAACATTGGAGTCTGGCGAATGACTCTGGCAATCACCAGCAAAACCAGAACACCCAGCACCCAGGTTCCCGCCCGATAAGACACGCTTTCATAACTCAATACCGACAAGAGCAAGATCAGCAATTGCAGGCACAACAGCCATGCCGAAGGCAAATGGGTAAAGCTGTTCCAGAACTGTTGCAGAGATTGCTTCATAATGCCCTTCTTGTTGCTCTTCTTGTTACTATCGTCATGTAGGGAACACATTGTTATTGTTAGCAGCTTTTAACATAGCACGCTTAAATCCGCTTGCAGATATGCGATTTGTATGAAAATTACTGAAATAACGCTGCACAAATCCAGCCATCTCAATTCAATACGGCGTTTATGCTAAAGAGAAAGCTTAATTATATCTCCATAAAAAAAGCCCCTGACGGGGCTTTTTTAGCGTAGCGCAGATCTTAGTGATCCGATGCGCCTGAGATACCAATACCGGTTTGTGAACGTACAAACTGGGCATCAAAGGCTTTGCGTTCTGCCTGAGCCTGTGCCGAATTATCCGTCACAGAGAACAACCAGCAGCACAAGAATGACAATGGCATCGCGAAGATTGCAGGACCATTGAACGGGTTCACTGGCGTATCAGAAATACCCAAAGTATCGACCCATACTGCTTTAGACAGCACAATCAAGGTTACTGCGGTTACCAGACCGGCAACACCACCAATAACTGCACCACGTGTCGTCAAACCTTTCCAGAACATAGACAATACTAGTACCGGGAAGTTGGCACATGCCGCAACCGAGAATGCCAGACCGACCATGAAGGCTACGTTTTGTTTCTCGAACAGAATCCCGAGAATCATTGCGAAGATCGCAAGACCTAAAGTCGCGATTTTAGACATACGTAGTTCAGATTCAGGCGTGGTTTGGCCTTTCTTCAACACGTTGGCATACAAGTCATGCGAAATTGCTGAAGCACCTGACAGGGTCAAACCAGCAACGACTGCAAGAATCGTGGCAAATGCAACTGCAGAAATGAAGCCCATGAACAGGTCACCGCCCACTGCATCAGACAGGTGCACCGCCGCCATGTTATTACCACCGACCAGCTCCAGCTTGCCAGTCACTGCCATTTTCGCAACATCAAGGAATTGCGGGTTGTTCGATACATACAGAATCGCACCGAAACCAATGATGAAGGTGAGCAGGTAGAAATAACCAATAAAGCCTGTAGCAACCACGACTGATTTACGCGCTTCTTTGGCATCTTTTACCGTGAAGAAACGCATCAGGATATGTGGCAGACCTGCTGTACCAAACATCAATGCCAGACCTAAAGAAATCGCATCAATCGGATTAGACGCCAGACTACCCGGCCCCATGATCTTGGTGGCATCTGTCAGGCTTAAATCATGTACTTTTGAATAAACACCAATCGCCTGTTCAAACATGTTGGTAAAGCTGAAGCCCACGCCTTTCATGACCATGAATGCCATAAAGGTCGCACCAGACAGCAACATTACCGCCTTGATGATCTGTACCCAAGTGGTCGCCAACATACCGCCGAAAATTACGTAGGCCATCATCAGCAAGCCAACGATCACGACTGCAATGTTATAGTTCAGACCGAATAGAAGTTTGATCAGCTGACCTGCACCCACCATCTGTGCAATCAGATAGAACGCGACCACAACCAGCGAGCTTAAAGCAGCTAAGGTACGTACCGGTTTTTCCTGCAAGCGGAAAGATACTACGTCTGACAGGTTGTATTTACCCAGGTTACGCAGACGTTCTGCCACCAGGAACAATACGATCGGCCAACCGACCATAAAGCCCAGTGAATACAGCAAGCCATCAAAGCCTGACAGGAACACCATCGCGGAAATACCCAGGAACGATGCTGCTGACATATAGTCACCGGCAATCGCCAGGCCATTCTGGAAACCAGAAATACCGCCACCGGCCGTATAGAAATCTGTGGTGCTGGTGGTTTGTTTCGCTGCCCATTTGGTAATGAACAGTGTTGCACCGACGAAAATCACAAACATGATAATCGCGTGCCAGTTGGTCGCCTGCTGTTCTGCTGCACCCAGATCAGGACCAGCGAAAGCCATACCTGAGGCCATTGCAGTTGCAGCAAGAGCAATAAGAGAATTCCATTTCATCTTAGTGGTGTCCTTTTTCATGAGCAATCGCTTCGACTTCACGGATTGCTTCTTCAGTCAATTGATCAAGTTTGTTATTGGCAATGTAGGAATACACACCACACAAGATAAACGACAGGACAATGATACCTAGACCAAGTGGAATACCCCACGTGGTCACACCACCTGAAATTGAAGACAATAGAAATTCTTTGTTGTAACCAACCAGCAACATGAAACCCACATAGACAAATAGCATAATGCCGGTCAACGTCCAGCTGAGCATACTTTTCTTGCGGACCATTTCCTTGAATTTTGGATTTTGTAGAATACGATCTACTTGTACCTCATCCATAATTACTACTCCTGTAGCCCAACCTTGGGCTGCCTATTTTTTAATTCGAATTATCACTGTTGCAAGTTAACAATAATCGTAGGTGCTTGTAATTTAGACTTTGGTCGTTAAAAATGATCAATTTAAACTGTAGCGTTCACGATGCGTTATCATAGCGGCATGCTCAGTACACATCAGGCTATATGAACAGTTGGCTCATCATAGGGGTACTCGCCCTCTATATCGCATTACTCTTTATCTGCGCTTTCTACGGGGAAAAACATGCCAGCCGGCTGAGTACCCGTGGGCGCATGCTATTGTTTAGTTTAACTTTAGGAGTGTACTGCTCCTCCTGGACCTTTTACGGCGCCACGGGTGCTGCGGTACGTGAAGGCATTATTTTCCTGCCGATCTATCTGGGTCCGCTGCTCTTTGTTGCTGTCGGCTATGACATCTGGCGCCGTCTGGGACGGGTGAGACAGCATCATGCCATTTCTTCGATCGCTGACTTTGTCGCAGCACGCTATGGTAAAAGTGGTCCCCTCGCCTCGCTGGTGACCATTCTGGCGGTGGTGGCGATTGTGCCTTATCTGGCCTTACAGTTACGTGCGATTGCCCTGAGTGCCGCCGTCATTCTGGAGCCTTCCGCAGGTGTAACCGGCACGACCAATGGCGTACTGTTTCTGACCGGGGTTCTGGCAATACTGGCGATGATGTTTGGTACCCGGCAGATTGCCAATACTGAACAGCATGGCGGGCTGATGCTGGCCGTGGCATTTGAGTCTTTTGTCAAACTCTTCGCCCTGTTGGCAGTTGCCTGTTTCTTTATGTTTGAAGCACCAGAAAATCTGGCACAGATCAGTACCGATATCAGTACTACTTTTCATGATGTGCAACTGTTTGGCGTACCACAAAGTTTCTGGATTCAGACCTTGCTGGCGGCACTGGCCATTATCTGCCTGCCGCGCCAGTTCCATGTAGCGGTGGTTGAGCTGCGCGATGAAAAACATATCCGCGGTGCGCGGCGCTGGTTTGCGGTCTATTTGATTCTGACTACCCTGGCGATTATTCCCATTGCCAGCTGGGCGCTACATGCTGCACCACAATACCTGGCCATTCCGGATGTGGCGGTACTCTCTTTGCCACTCAGCTATAATCAGGACTGGCTCACTTTATTAGCCTTCTTGGGTGGTTTCTCTGCCTCTACCGGGATGCTGCTGGTGTCTTCCGTGGCACTGTCAATCATGCTCAGTAATGACCTGATCATGCCGGCGTTGTGGCGTTTAAAGCTGATTTCCCGGCATGACAAACGCTTGCCGCTGGTGCTGAAATTTACCCGCAGGGTCTGTATTCTGGGCGTGATGTTGATGGGCTTCCTGTTCTTCAACTTCTTTAATGATATTGATCAGCTCTCGGTTTTTGGCCTGCTGGCCTTTAGTGCGGTAGCACAATTCGCTCCAGCCCTGATCGGCGGCCTGTACTGGCGTGGCGGTAGTAAGCAAGGTGTCTATGCCGGACTCCTGACCGGTTTTGCCTTGTGGGCTTATACCCTGCTGTTTCCAACCATTTTGCGCAGCCTGCCCGAAGCCTATAGCAGCTTTAGTCAAAGCCTGCTGAATCAAGGTCCTTTTGGCTGGAACTGGTTAAGACCGGAAGCCCTGATCGGTTTTGAGTCTTTTGATCCGCTGACGCATGGAGTAGTTTGGGCACTGGGCTTAAACACCCTGCTGTATATCTGGATTTCCCGTATTTTCCGGCCGAGTATTGCCGAACAGATTCAAGCCGAAAGTTTCTTCTATTATGAAACCAAGCCACTACCCTCTCAGAGCCCTTCAACCGAAGTCAGCTATTCGCATCAGGATGTCGCCCGTTTAAAAGTCGGCGATCTGATTACCCTGGCCAAACGCATTACCGGCGAAGGCCCAACCACACGCGCTTTCCAGCAATTCTGTACCCAAAACAGCGTTGAGCTGAATGAAAACAGCAGTGCCAATGGCATGTGGTGGCGTTTCACTGAACAGTATCTGGCGGGGACTATCGGGGCAGCTTCAGCACGTACCCTGCTTACTACCGCCATGGTCAATAATGGCCTGGCCTTGGGTCAGGTCGCCAATATTCTCGATCAGGCCTCGCAATGGCAACGCTTCAATCAGAATCTGATCATGACCATGATTGATCACATGACCCAAGGGGTCAGCGTAGTCGATGAAAACATGTGTCTGGTCGCATGGAACAATCAGTATCTGAAACTGTTCGATTATCCGACCGATATTGTCTATGTCGGTTGTCCAATCGCAGACCTGATCCGTTATAACGCTGAACGTGGTGAATGTGGCCCGGGCTCGGTTGAAGAACATGTACGGAAACGGATTCACTGGATGCAGGTCGGCAGTGCCCATGAATTTGAACGGATTCGTAAAGATGGCCGCGTCATTCAGATGCGCGGCAATCCGATCGAAGGCGGCGGGTTCGTTACCACTTTCGCCGATATTACTGCCTTCCGTGAAAATGAAGCCGTGCTTGAAGCCCGCGTTCAGGACCGTACCCATCAGCTGGCCGATGCATTGTCCGAGCAGCAACTGGCGCGTGAACAGGCCGATAAGGCCAATATGTCAAAAAGCCGCTTCATTGCAGCCGCCAGTCATGACCTGTTGCAGCCAATGCATGCCGCGCGCCTGTTCAGTACCGCACTCGAACAAAGCGTGCAGAATGATGAAGACCGCAAGACCTTACAACAACTGGATCGTGCTTTGCATGGTGCAGAAAGCATGTTGTCTGCCCTGCTGGATATTGCCCGACTGGAAGGCGGCACCATTCAGCCGAAACGTCAGGCTTATCCGCTGCATGACCTGCTCAGCGATCTGGAACTCCAGTTCAAATCCATCGCTGCACAGCGTGGTATCAAGTTCAGTGTGCATGATGCACAGTTCTGGATTGATACCGATCCACAATGGATTCGCCGCATTATCCAGAACTTTGTCAGCAATGCGTTGCGTTATACTGCCAGAGGTAAAGTGGTGGTCGGTGTATTACGTTCGAGCAGCAGACCGAATCATATCCGTATTGGCGTCTGGGATACTGGCCCGGGCATTGCCGAAGAACAGCGCATCAAACTGTTTCAGGAATTTGAACGTTGCGGCCACACCTCGCCTTGGGGTGAACAGGGTCTGGGCCTAGGTTTGGCGATCGTACAACGCATGACCAGCATGCTGGACTATCCGGTACATGTGTCTTCTGCGCTGGGTAAAGGTTCCTGCTTTATGATTGAAGTGCCTGTGATCGAAGCACCGAAAGTGGTCGCAGCACCGGTTCAGGCCGTACCTTTAAAGAGCAAAGCCTTTAAGATTCTGTGTCTGGATAATGATGAAACCATTCTGGAAGGCATGTCGACCTTATTGACCAAATGGGGTTATCAGGTGTTTAAAGCCACTGAACCTGAACAAGCAGCCATGCTGATTCAGCAGGAAAATATTCAGGTCTGGCTGGTGGATCAACATCTGAATCAGGACAAGATCGGTCTGGATTTCATTCTGGAACATCGTTCGAAGGATATTCCGGTCGCCCTGATTACCGCCGATTCCGATCCGGAATTGCCGCAACGTCTGAAAGAGCTGAACATTGTTCTGCTAAAAAAACCACTGAAACCGGCATCATTACGTTCATGGTTATCTGGACTGAAGATTTCCGACTCCTAAATAGATAACGATCTGATCAATGCCCATTTCAGACCCTGAAGTGGGCATTTTTTATACTCAACTGCCACATAAACTTACCTAGGTTGCATAAAATTTATTCTAATGTGCTAAAAGCAGCAAATATGCCGAAAATACAGCTGAATAAATTGACCAAAATGCTCATTTTTTAATTCACTATGGCAAAAACTGACGAATGTATTAATGTACATGTGTACACTTAGTTACAATTAATTATCTTATTGTTTTTAACAAAAATTAAAGAGTAATTTTCCACTACTATAACTTTAGTCGTATTTTTTATCCCTTGCACTTGGCTCTAAAAATAGAGGAATAAGAAACGATCAGTTCCCATCTCATGCAGCCTTAATTTTTTGGTCGCTGATCTATTTCTGCATATCGGAGTTCTTCACATGAACATAGATCAAAACCATGACCTGAATCAGACCCAGCAGTTTCACCGTCAATATGGCGCCAACGCCTTATTGCCAAGCATTGACTGGGCACAGATCTTTAAATACAGCAAGCTAAATGATGCCCAGTATCAGGCACTGGAAACGCTGTATCAGAGTGCAGTCCCCCTAGCACTGCAAGTCTTTGATGAATTACATTTTGATGTCTTTGAACCTTATGCCTACAAGCCGCAAGGTCTGGGTCTATTTGAAAAGATTGCTGAACAGGAAGACAAGCTGATTCAGTCTTTAGAAGCTGAAACAGAGGATCTTCCAGCAAAAACCCGTCATCAGATCTGGAGCATGTTGCTGCGTGGTGGCGCAGTACTGGTCTTTAAGGCCTGGCTGGGTAAGGTCAAAAATGAAGAAGATTGCCTGGATACCAGCCAGTTTGATGAGCTGTCTGATCTGTTATTTATCAAAACCTGCCCACATGAGCTGGCGCAGCGTTTACATGTCGATCCGAATACGCGCGACGAACATATCTTCCTGATGTATGAAAATGAAGTTTATCTGGACCGTTTTAACAGTCTGGAAACTGCGGCGCTGTTTGTCGATCTGGGTGTTTATGATGCGACTTTCCTGAGTCTGCGTGATGATCGCGTGGCGGAATATCTGAAGTCGAAGGGTTATGTCACTGAAGAGCAGATTGATGAATTGCAATGTGCCTTAAATCCTTTGTTTTGTGATGATTTCACCCGCAAACAGGATTATATCGCCTAGCTGACTCAGGTCTTTGCACTCAGTTTTGCAGATTTCGCCCATAAAAAAAGACCTCCAAGGAGGTCTTTTTCAATTCGGCTATGCAGAACTTACATTTTGCGGTCTTCAATATTCAGTGCATTAATGGCCAATACCGCTTGTGTCCGGTTTTGTACGCCAAGCTTACGGAAGATTGCAGTCACATGCGCTTTAATCGTCGCTTCCGATACATCCAGCTCATAAGCGATCTGCTTGTTTAATAAACCTTCAGCCACCATCATCAATACCCGGAACTGTTGTGGCGTCAAAGACTGGATCCGTTCTGCCAAAGCCGTTTCATCGGCAGCACGCGGATCAAAATTCATATTGGCCGGCAGATTTGGCGGTAACCAGATTTCACCTTCTAGCACTTCACGAATCGCTTCACCGATATGGCTTGGATGGGCAGATTTAGGAATATAGCCCATCGCACCATGCGCGATCGCACGCTGGATGATGCTGACTTCTTCATGCGCAGACACGACAATAATCGGTAAAGACGGATATTGTGCGCGGACATGCACCAGGGCAGAAAATCCGGAAGCGCCCGGCAGGTTTAAATCCAAGAGCACAAGATCAGGCTCAGGGCCATTTTCTAGACGTTCATAAAATTCATTGACTGCCGCAGTTTCATGAATCTGGGCTTGTGGCAGGCTATAACGTACAGCTTGAATCAAGGCATGACGAAATAGTGGATGATCATCAACGATTAAAATATTCATAGGCAACGTGAGAGAGATCTTGGCACGGTAACCCCTATTCTAACCACACAACCCGGTTAAGGATATGCAAGACACTACAATTTTTAAAATAATATGCAGTTTTTCTTCAAAATTGCCCATTTTTGCACTATTGCAATAATTGTTTAATTCTCATCACTTTTTTATATATCACTTATTCCTCAGTGAAAAAGCTTATCTGCATTCAATATAAATATAAATATCATAAACTTAACCCTAAATTAATTTTAAAAAATCAGGTCTTTGTCGTATATCGCAAAATCAGATAACTTTTCAGCTTTTCGTTATTTTACACGCCTTCGCTGAATCGGGATTAATAGGGACATTCCGAGATTACCCCTATTTTTCAGGTTCTAAATATGTCTAATTTTAATGCGCAAAAACCCTTAAATATTGTTGCCGTATCTGGCGGTTTAAATCATCCTTCAAAAACCGAAGCTTTGGTTCAGGCCATTCTGGATGAGCTGGGTGAAGCGACACCAATCAATGTGCATTTCATTAAATTTAGCGAAATTGGTTCGCTCTTGGGCGGTGCAATTTACCGTAATCAGTTGCCGCAACGCGTTCAGGATGATCTGGCAGCAGTAGAAGCCGCAGATGCGCTGATTGTCGGCACCCCGGTCTACCGCGCTTCATTTACCGGCCTGTTCAAGCATTTCTTTGACTTTGTCGAGCAAACGGCGCTGGTGGATGTTCCGGTATTACTGGCGGCTTCCGGTGGCAGTGACCGTCATGCACTGGTACTTGAACATCAACTGCGTCCTTTATTCAGTTTCTTCCAGGCACAGACTTTACCGATTGGGGTCTATGCCACCGACCGCGATTTCACCCCTGCATATACCATTCACAGTGAATTGCTCCGCGACCGGATTACCCTGGCTGTGGCGCGTGCATTGCCGATTCTGGAATGGGCACCAGCCAAAGGTCAACGTGCCGAAGTCATTAAAGAAAAAACCATTCAAGCGAGTCAAAACCTGGGCATTAACAAACAGATCGAACAGGAAGAAGTATTACCTTCTGCAGCCGTGCCGAGCCTGGATGCCGCAGAATCGCGTTTACATAGCAAGAAAGCACCAAAGACTCAAGTGGCTTGAACACAGCATTGCAGAGGGTGATGAATATGTCGAATGATAAAAATATCGTATTTGCCTATTGGGTGCCGAATGTCAGTGGTGGCCTGGTGGTTAGTAACATCGAGCAGCGCACCGACTGGAGCTATGACTATAACGTGTGTCTGGCACAAACCGCTGAACAGGCAGGCTTTGATTATGCCCTGACCCAGATCCGTTTTACTGCCGGCTATAACGCAGAAAACCAGCATGAATCGGTCAGCTTCAGTCATGGCATTCTGGCCAAAACTGAACGCCTGAAAGTCATTGCCGCGATTCTGCCGGGTCCATGGAAGCCGGCACTGGCTGCAAAACAACTGGCGACGATTGACCATCTGAGCAATGGCCGGATCGCGATCAATGTAGTCAGTGGTTGGTTCCGTGGTGAATTTGATGCGATTGGTGAAGAATGGCCGGAACATGACGAGCGTTATGCCCGTTCGGAAGAGTTTATCCGTAGCCTAAAAGGAGTCTGGACCCAGAATAACTTTAATTTTGAAGGTAAATATTATCAATTTAAAGACTATACCTTGAGTCCGAAACCACTACAAAAACCGCATATTGAAATCTTTCAGGGCGGCAGTTCCCGGGCAGCACGTGATATGGCTTCTCGCGTATCTGACTGGTACTTCACCAATGGCAATACCCCGGAAGAGCTGAAAAAACAGATCGATGATATTCGTGAAAAAGCCAAGGCAAATCATCACTCGGTGAAAATCGGCGTAAATGCCTTTGTGATTGCACGGGATACCGAAGAAGAAGCTCAGGCTGTATTGCAGGAAATTATTAGCAAGGCCAATGTGCAGGCAGTGAAATCCTTTGGTGAAGCGACCCGTGAAGCTGGCGCGGCAAGTCAGGAAGGTGAAGGCAACTGGGCCCAATCCACCTTTGAAGATCTGGTGCAATACAATGACGGGTTCCGCACCAATCTGATCGGGACACCGCAGCAGATTGCTGAACGGATTATCGAGCTGAAGAAAGTCGGTGTCGATCTAATTCTGTCAGGCTTTTTGCACTTTATTGAAGAAGTCGAATATTTTGGCCAGAAGGTGCTGCCTTTGGTCCGTGAGCTTGAAGCACAACAGGCAACGCCTGTGCAGCAAGAAGAAGCTGAGCCCGTATAATTATTCAAATAAATCTCAGCAGATTCACTCCCTCCCTCAAGGCTCGGCTTGGGGGATTTTTTTATGTGATAAAATTGTTGTCTGGCTAGGTTTAAGACCATCAATTCCTTAAAATTCTGCACTAACGACTTTCCAAGAATTTTAACAATGCAACTGATCTGGTTTCGTCAAGACCTCCGCATTCATGATCATGCCGCGCTCTGGCATGCCACCCAGCAAGGCAGCTGTATAGCAGTGATGGTGCTCTCTCCCGAACAATGGAAGCTGCATCAGGATGCCCGGATTAAAATCGATTTTTATCTACGTCGCCTCGACATCTTAAAGCAGCAGTTAGCGCAGCTGAATATTCCATTAATCATTTTAAATGTTCCCTTATGGCAAGACCTGCCGGCCGAAATGCGAAGCCTGTGCCAAAAACTTCAGATTGATACGCTACATGCCAATATTGAAGTGGGCGTGAATGAACTGCAACGTGATGCACAGGTACAGCAGATGCTGGAACAGCAGCAGATCCGGGTCGAGCTGTATCATGATCGCAGCCTGTTTCCACTGACCAGTATCCGTAACCAGTCCAATCAACCCTATCAGATCTATAGCGCATTCAAGAAAAAGTGCTATGAGCGACTGATTCAGAATATACCGGGCTGTTACCCTGACATTCAGGCTCAAGATCCGGTTGAATTACCAGACCAGTTGACCAGCTTTGATCTGCAAAAATTTGCGGCTAATTATGAAGTCGATCATGCTGCCCAGCTCTGGCCTACAAAAGATCAAGCTGCCTTTGAGCTGCTCGATGATTTTATCGGGGAGAAAATGGTTCACTATAAAACCGAGCGAGATCTACCTGCAGTCGATGGCACCAGTCGCCTGTCACCGTATCTGAATATAGGCATCCTCTCAATCCGTCAATGTATGCAGACCCTGTTTAAGGATGGATATTTCCAGATTGATGATATCGGTCAGCAGACCTGGCTGGATGAACTGCTCTGGCGCGAGTTTTATCTACATACCCTGTTTGATTTTCCCCGTGTATCCAGGCATCGGCCTTTTAAGGAAAATACCGATAACATCCAGTGGCGCAATGCACCGGATAATTTGGCTGCCTGGCAACAAGGACAAACCGGGATTCCGATTGTCGATGCCGGTATGCGGCAAATGCGGGCCACTGGCTGGATGCATAACCGGGTGCGCATGATTACTGCGATGTTTCTATGTAAAAACCTGCTGATAGACTGGCGCTTGGGAGAAAGCTGGTTCATGCAACAGCTGATTGATGGTGATCTGGCGGCCAATAATGGCGGCTGGCAATGGTGTGCTTCGACCGGCATGGACGCCGTGCCCTATTTCCGGATTTTTAACCCAGTCAGCCAGTCACAGAAGTTTGATCCGAATGGAGATTACATCCGTCAATGGGTGCCAGAACTGGCGCATCTGGATGCCGAAAGCATTCATGACCCCTATGCCAAAAATCTGGATCTTGAACTGGATTATCCAAAACCGATCGTGGATTTAAAAGCCTCTCGTGTAAGAGCGATTGAAGCTTTCAAGCAAATTTAAAACTAAACTTTTTCATCCAGAATAAAACAGCCTCTGATAAAGAGGCTGTTTTATTTTCAGATCAGGAATAAAAGCTTGGATCAGGCACTTTTCCAGTCAGCACCCATTCCCCCACTTCCTGATACTTATAATCGATCGGATCATGCAAGGTCTGGGTGCGGACATTACGCCAGAAGCGGTCCAGATTGAGCTTGGCCGTGGTGGCCCGCGCACCCATCACCTGGAAAATATTCTGGGTAATATAGAGAGAGGTATTGGTTGCGGCAATTTTAGCTGTGGCAATGGCAACCGAGACTTCACCGCGCTGTTCGACACTTAAATCATTCCCAAGCTCCCAGGCTGCCTGTAAACCCTGAACTGCTTTATCTGCGAGTAAGCGTACACCTTCTAGCTGTACATAGAACTCGGCAAAATGCTTCTGGGTAAAAGGATCATTCACTGCATCGTCTGCCAGTGATTTGGACCAGGCTTTTTGGGTCTGTACGCCCTGTCTGGCGATTTCAAATGCTCCTTCTGCCACGCCCAAAAACAGATGCACGAAAATCAGCTGGGCAATCAAAGGCCGTAGACTGGAATACGGCGTACTCAGTGGACCGGGGTTTAACAGCAATTCATTTTCATGAATTTTGACCTGCTCAAAATGACTGGTACCACTGTCGGTCTGGCGTTGGCCCATATTGTTCCAGTCGCCCAGAAAACTGACTCCTTCACGGTGGGTAGGAATCACACCAATCAGTAGTTTTCCTGCATCGTTATAGCCTGAACACAGCAACATATCCGAATCAATCGAACCCGAGCAGAAGCTTTTATCACCATGGAAAATATATTCAGTTTCTGAGACTTTTATGGCTTTGGTACGACGATCCAGTGGATTTAGAGTATTACCCCAGAACAGATTATTTTGGGCAGTCTGTTCAAACCACGGGCCATATTGTTCCGCTTGGGAAAATAATTGCACGGTGGCAATCAGCAAATGGTGAAAAGCGTAGACATGGGCCAATGAACTGTCGACTTGGGCAATGGTCTGAATGGTGCTAAAAATGGTCTGCCAATCTGCTTCCTGACCGCCGTGCTGTTTTGGAATGGACAGGCCAAGCAGGCCGCTCTGGCGAATCAGGTCACGCTCGGCTTTGGGATTACCCCCCTGTTTGTCCCGCTCTGCGGCAGTCAAAGCAAAAGTTTCAGCCAGTTGCCGGGCAATCTCTAAGGGCGACTGATCGAGATATGATTGTCGTATATTCATTGTTTTTGGACCTATATTCAGCATGGCTTGAGCTTAGCAGATTGCAGCCTGTCACTATATCCGAAAGCATGCAGAGCTTATTACTGATATAAAAATACCGGCAGGACGCCGGCATTTAAAAAGTTTAAATTTAAGCATTATTACGCTGTACTTCTGCAATCAGATGATCCACCACTTGCGGTTCAGCCAGGGTCGAGGTATCACCCAGACTATCCAGCTCATCGGCTGCAATCTTTCTCAAGATCCGGCGCATGATTTTGCCGGAACGGGTTTTTGGCAATGCTGGTGCCCAGTGCAAGGCATCGGGGGTCGCCACTGGCCCGAGAATCTTACGTACCCAGCTGACCAGTTCCGCACGTAATTGATCTGAACTGGCAACATCAGCCTGCAAGGTTACAAAGGCACAAATTCCCTGACCTTTAATGTCATGTGGCATACCGACTACAGCGGCTTCAGCCACTGATTCATGCGCCACCAATGCACTTTCAATTTCTGCAGTACCGAGGCGGTGTCCGGATACATTCAGGACATCATCGACACGGCCGGTAATCCAGTAATAACCATCTTTATCGCGACGTGCCCCATCCCCGGTAAAATAGGTACCAGGATAGGTCGAGAAATAAGCTTCAATAAAGCGCTCCGGATCGCCCCAGATGGTGCGCATCTGCCCCGGCCAGGAATCCTTAATCACCAGATTACCCTCAGCTTCACCCTCCAGTTCCTTGCCATCGGCATCGACAATAGCTGGTTGTACGCCGAAGAAAGGTCGTGTCGCAGAACCCGGTTTTAAATCAGTCGCACCCGGCAAGGGCGTAATCATAAAACCGCCCGTTTCAGTCTGCCACCAGGTATCAATGACAGGACATCGGCTTTCACCGACCACGGTGTAATACCAGTTCCAGGCTTCCGGGTTAATCGGCTCACCGACCGATCCTAAAATTCTCAGGCTACTGCGGTCACTTTCCCGCACAAAAGCATCGCCCTCACGCATCATGGCGCGGATCGCCGTCGGTGCAGTATAGAGAATGGTGACGTTATGCTTGTCGACAATATGTCCAGTACGCGCCCAACTTGGATATTGCGGCACACCTTCAAAAATCACGGTGGTGGTACCATTCGAAAGTGGCCCATACAGTACATAGGAATGCCCGGTGATCCAGCCCACATCTGCGGTACACCAGAATACATCATCCTGCTTGATATCAAATGCTTCACGGAAGGTGCAATTCACATAGGTCAGATAACCGCCAGTGGTATGCATCACGCCCTTAGGCTTGCCGGTGGAACCTGAGGTATACAGGATAAACAGCGGATCTTCGGCATTCATCGGTTCCGGTGGACAGATGTCATTGACTGACATAATTTCCGTGTGATACCACAGATCACGCCCTTCCTGCATTTCAATTGGGTTACCGGTGCGGTGTACCACCATTACATTTTGAATCGAGTCTGTACCCGCCAGTTTCAGTGCTTCATCGACATTGGCTTTCAGTGGAATAGCCTTACCGCCGCGCATGCCGGAATCGGCTGTAATCACCATTTTCGCCTGACAGTCTTCAATCCGGCTGGCCAAGGAGTCCGGTGAGAAACCCCCAAACACCACGCAATGTACCGCCCCGATCCGGGCACAGGCCAGCATGGCAATCGCGGCTTCAGAGACCATCGGCATATACAGCATGACCCGATCGCCTTTCTGTATACCATTTTTCTTCAACACATTGGCAAAACGGCAGGTTTCATCATGCAGTTCGGCAAAGGAAATAATTTTGTGCCGCGAAGGATGATCCCCTTCCCAGATGATGGCCGGTTTATAGGGATGTTCTTTCAAGTGCCGATCCAGACAGTTGGCACTGACATTGAGCTGACCATCGGCAAACCATTCGATTTTAAAATCGTCTTTATTAAAGCTGGTATTTTTGACTTGGGTAAAGGGCTTGATCCAGTCCAAACGTTGCGCCTGTTCTGCCCAAAATTTATCTGGCTGTTCTATAGAATATTGATAACGTTCAAAGTACTGGTCTTCGAGCGTACGTGCTGTTTTTTTAAATTCTTCGGGTACTGGATAGATCTCTTGCATAGGTCACTTCCTTGATTTTGTTCTATCTCATCACGAGAGGTTAATGCTGCGTTGTTGATTGTTTTTTATGCATAATGGCAGTATGGCCTGCTTATTTCAAATCCGGCAATCATGCTTTCGTCGTAGATTATTTATACAAATTCAATCAAAATAAACCACAACTTACAGTACAGAATCTTCTGCGCAACTGTGTATGATCTGTAGCACAACCCTTTAAAAATAAAATTGACCGCTTGTGGTTATTTCATCTGATTTAGCAGGATACACTTTATGAAATCGCCTGAATCTCCCTACTTTAACCCGCCTGCGCTGCCTGCAACCGATCATCCCCTGTCGATGAAAGGTCGCTTCGGGCGCTTGAGCTTTATTGCCTGGTCGGCATTTCTGTATTTCATTTTTTTATTTGGCAGTATCGCATTGGGTCTCAGCATTGATATTGTGAATATTTCTACCCACTCCATGGATCCCAACTGGCTGATTTCACTGCAAGGTTTGGCCAGTATTGTTGTACTGGCCATGGTTCTGGTCTATGTGTATTTCGCTTTAGTAGTGACCGTTCGCCGTTTGCATGATATGAACCGCAGTGGCTGGTGGGCGCTATTATTTTTGCTGCCGCTAGTAAACATTTTTGTATGGCTTTATATCGTTTTTGGTTCGGGCGATCGAGGCACTAATCAGTATGGTCCGGCACGGATGACCTTGCTCTGGGAAAAAATTCTGGCCTGGCTGATGATTATCCTGACCCTGCTTAGCCTGTTGGGATCTATCGCTTTATTCAGTTATATGAGCGGTGAAGAACAAACACCTACCCCCACGGAAATGATGCAAAAAACCACCAAATACTTTTAACAACAGCGCCGTTATTTTTAAAATTATCTACTGGTGACTTCGAGCCCTTATTAATTTTTTGCTGAACATCAGGCAAAATAGGCGAAATTTGAATTGTGGAATTTTTGTGGCAGAGCAAAACAATACCTTAAGCCAGGTAACTGAGGGCACCACGGAGTTGTTACATCAGGCAACTGAGAAAACGACCCAGACCGTGATTGAACATACCGCCAAGTATAATGATGCCTACAGCACCATTGACAAGATCATGGAAGGTTTCTGGGAACGTGTGCCTTATTTCTGTATCGCGCTAATCGTAATTACGATTTTCTGGTTACTCTCCAAAGTCTTCAAGTTTTTTGTACGTAAAACTTTGGAAAACCGTTCTTATACCCGCCAGAATCTGGTATTAGTACTCAACCGTGTCGGTAGTACCTTTATTATTTTCTTTGGTATTCTGATTGGACTGGTGATTGCTGTTCCTGGCTTTACCCCGGGTCAGCTGATGAGTGCCCTCGGAATTGGTTCAGTCGCGATCGGTTTTGCCTTCAAGGATATTTTCCAGAACCTGCTCTCTGGCGTGTTAATTCTGCTCAGTGAACCGTTCAAGATTGGCGACGATATTATCGTGAATGGCATGGAAGGTACGGTTGAAGATATCCAGATTCGTGCGACCTTCTTACGTTCACCAGATGGCCGTCGTATTGTCATTCCGAATGCCACGGTCTACACCAGTGCGGTCACGGTGAATACTGCCTATACCCGTCGCCGCTGCGAATTCGTGGTGGGCATCGGCTATGAAGATGACATCCAGAAAGCCAAGGACCTGATCACCGCTATTTTAGATAAAGATCCAACCATCCTGAGCCAGCCAGGCTTTAGTGTCAATGTCACCGCGTTGGCTGACTTTTCTATTACCCTAAAAGCTTTCTGGTGGGTCGATACCACTGAAACCGGCACTGGAACTTCAATCAGTGCGGTGCAGGAACGGGTGATTCAGGCTTTTGCCGAGCATAATATTTCGATTCCTTATCCGGTACAGGAAGTCAAAGTCTATCGTGGCGAAGGCAATGAAGAAGCTTCAGCACGTGCTAAACAGTCGACCTAAAACATAAGGAATCACAGTTTCTGTACGAATAATACGGTTGCCCAGACTCACAGCCTGGCAGCCGTTTTTGATGAGTAAATCAACTTCATATGAAATAAATCCACCCTCCGGACCAATAACAATCGTACAGGGATGCTCAATCGCAAACGGCATCGCTTGCTCTGCATAAGGATGTGCCACATAAGCCGGACCATCCGCACTAATCAAACCCGGCAAGATATCTTCAACAAAGGGTTTAAAGCGTTTATACAGCTCGATTTTCGGAGCAACCGTATCGCCTGCCTGTTCCAGTCCCAGCTCGATATAATGATTTAACTGCTGTAAAAATGGAGTTTGCCAATAGCTTTTATCGACACGATAGCTATGCAGTAAAATGATTTTTTCAACGCCCAAAGTGACACTATCCATAATCAGACGGCGCAGCACTTTCGGACGTGGCAAGGCGACGATTAAAGTCACTGGCAATTTTTCTGGAACCGCTTCTTCTTGCAGCGGTTTCAAGCGCACTACTTTTTCAGAGATTTCGACAATCTCAGTCAGGTAACGCAGACCTTCCCGAATTCCGACTTTTAAAGTATCTCCCACTTGAATTTGTAGATGCTGCTGCAGATGTTCCAGTTGCCTAGTTGAGCTAATCGACCAGAATTCAGCTTCGGTTTGACGTGGATCAAGCAGGACGATATTCATAATGATCAAGTTCAAAAAATAAGAAGTGAAGAGTTAAAAGATGAAAAAAATAAGGTTTCTGACCAGACTATAATTACAATCAGCTATCACGATTGGTGGCAGGGATGCCGCCCGTATCACTGAGGGATAAGGACATCCCTTCAGTGATACAAAAGATTTTTGCTACTTTTCATCTCTGAAAAGTAGGTATCCCCTACGAATGAATATTTCGATCAAACATGATAAATGAGGGAATGACCAAAAATTATAAATACTGATCAATCAGCTGAATATGCTTGGCAAGTGACCCCGTATTTAACTGCATAATTTTCTGCGCTGCTGCATTCAAATTTTCTGCCTTAACCTGATCTTGCAAAAGTTCCAGTAAGACATCTGCAGCCTGCTGGGCATCCTGTACTACTGCGACTGCGTCTGCCTGAACAAACTCATCCACGATGGTCTGAAAATTAAAATAGTTTTTGCCTAAAACAGTCGGCACATTCAGCGCAATCGGCTCCAGAATATTATGTCCACCACCCGGCTCATTTAAAGAACCACCAACATAACAGGCCTGGCTCAAAGCATACCAGAGCCACATTTCCCCCATTGAATCGGCCAAATAAACTTGCGTATCTGCTTCAATATGCTGCCCTAGACTTCGACGCTGGACTTTCAATCCCAAAGACTGTGCAGCCTGGAACACCTCATCAAAACGTTCCGGATGGCGCGGTACCACAATACAGACCAAATATGGATCAGCTTCTAAAGCAGCTTTTAAAGCACTCAGAATTTCTTTTTCTTCAGGAGCATGAGTACTAGCTAACGTGACGATCTTTCGCCCCCCTAACTGCCACTCCTGTGTCAATTGATCTGCCTGCTGGATAAAGCGCTCGGGCGCAGTAATATCAAATTTGATATTGCCCAAAACCTGGGTTTTTTCGGCTGCTATCCCTAACTGGATATAACGTTGCTGGGTGGCAATATCCTGTGCCAAAAGCTGGGTTAACTGCTGTAGCATGCCTCTAGTCAGACCTTTGACCTTGGTATAACCTTTGGCAGATTTTTCAGACAGACGCGCATTCAACAATACAGTTGGCACATTAAACTGGGGTGCCTGATCCAGCAGATTAGGCCAAAGCTCGGTTTCCATCAGCAATAAAAGTTTCGGCTGATACTTTTGATAAAATTCACGAATTAAAGTTTTCTGGTCAGCAGGCAAATACACGGCTTGAAACAAATCGAGATAAGGCGCTTTTAAAAAAAGTGATTTAGCGCGTGCCTGACCGGTTTTGGTGGTATTGGTGACCAGCACCGGATGGCCAAGTTTTAAATAATGTTCAATTAACGGTTGGGCAGCATTGGTTTCACCCACCGACACCACATGAAACCAGATGGCATGCAGGTTTTTGGGTGGCTGAAACGGGCCGAAACGTTCCGTCAGTTCTTGTTGTAATTGTTCAGGATCGGTCGCACGTTTACGGATACGCGATTGATATAAGGGTTTAACCAGCGCCAAGGCTGCGTTATACCAAAATGGAGTGGCCACATTGCGCCCCTGTCCAAAGATTCAATGGGCAGAATATAGCAGAGCCACATCAACATGTTAATCAATGTGGCTCATTTTTAGATTATTCTACTGTAGTTAAAGCTTCTGCTTCAGCCAATGTCGGATAATCAATATAGCCTTCCGCGACATTGGTTCCGATCATATTTTCCAGCTTCAGTTCATTCAGCGGCGCATCTTCGAGCAGACGTTCGTATAGATCCGGATTGGCAATATACGCCTTACCAAAAGCCACCGCATCAGCCTTGCCTGAAGCCAGTAATTCAATGGCATCTTCACGACTTAGTTGCATATTGGCAATATAAGGCACTCCATTTGAGCGCTGTTTCATATATTCAGAAATACTGTCTTCTGCCAGATATTCACGGGTAAAGAAGAAGGCAATCTTGCGCTTACCCAGCTGCTCCATGGCATAGCCAAATGTTTCACGTGGATCATTGTCGCCCATGTCATGGTCATCACAACGCGGCGCAAAATGCACCCCTACACGATCTGCGCCCCATACTTCAATCAGTGCATCAGTTGCTTCTAGCAGGAAACGTGTACGATTTTCCACTGAACCGCCGTATTCATCTTCACGCTGATTGGTTTTGCTTTGCAAGAACTGGTCAATCAGATAACCATTGGCAGCATGTAATTCAACACCATCAAAACCGGCTTCTTTAGCACGAATCGCGGCTTGCTTATATTGCTCGGTAATCGCTTGAATTTCAGAAACTTCCAAAGGACGTGGCGTAACGTATGGACGTTTTGGACGTAACAAGCTGACATGACCCGCCTGCTGTACTGCACTTGCAGAGACTGGTGTTTCACCATTTAACAGATCCGGATGCGATACACGCCCAACATGCCAAAGCTGGGCAACAATCAGACCGCCCTTCTCATGAACCGCTTGAGTAACCTTTTTCCAGCCTTCGACCTGAGCATCGGTAAACAATCCTGGAGTATTTAAATAGCCATTGGCTTCTTCAGAAATCACTGTGGCTTCAGAAATAATCAGGCCAGCACTTGCACGTTGCGCATAGTATTCAACCATCATTGGGGTTGGAACGCGATCAGCAGTTGCGCGGTTACGGGTCAGCGGCGCCATGATGACACGGTTTTTAAGCTCTAACGCACCGAGCGTTAAAGGAGAATTTAATTCAGCCATCGTTACTCCCACCTGTTAAAGGTGTTGTTGTAGGTGTTCGATAAATTGTTGAATCAAAGTTTCATTGCGGGAGAAATATGACCACTGTCCATGCTTGGTCGCAGTGATCAGGCCAGTCTGCTGTAATACAGACAAATGATTGGACATGGTGGACTGGGAAACCTGGCCCAAACGTTCAATTTGACCTGCACAGACCCCACGTTGAAAGCCACCACACTCTTCCGCAGACAGATATTGCTCCGGAGATTTTAACCACTCCAGAATTTGTCGACGGGTCGGATTGGCTAAGGCTTTAAAAATTAGATCAAGGTCCATAGGCACATCACAATCAGTGGCGCAACGAAACTTTATTCAGCATCTGCGACCATTATATCGTATTTTTTCGATTTATATATCGAAAATTTTAGATATGATAATCACAATCTGCACAAGCTTTGTTACGCCAGCTTTTAAACGATTTCTTACAGGCCCTGTTTCAGGCTTGCTTCGATAAATTTATCCAGATCACCATCCAGAACCGCACCGGTATTCGAGTTTTCGACGCCTGTACGCAAGTCTTTAATACGCGAATCATCCAGCACGTATGAACGGATCTGACTACCCCAACCAATGTCAGACTTGGAATCTTCCAGTGCTTGGGCCGCTTCGTTACGTTTGCTCATCTCGAGTTCATAAAGTTTGGCACGTAACTGCTTCCAGGCATGGTCACGGTTAGCATGTTGTGAACGCTGGTTCTGACAGGCCACCACAATTCCGGTCGGTGCATGGGTTAAACGCACAGCAGAATCTGTTTTGTTAATATGCTGACCACCCGCCCCTGATGCACGATAGGTATCGGTACGAACATCGGACGGATTGATTTCGATCTCAATATTGTCATCAACTTCCGGCGAAACAAATACTGCAGAGAATGAAGTATGACGACGGTTACCCGAGTCAAATGGTGACTTACGCACTAAACGGTGTACGCCTGATTCGGTACGCAACCAGCCATAAGCATATTCACCCTCTACGCGGATAGTTGCCGATTTAAGACCGGCCACATCGCCATCCGACTCTTCCATCACTTCTGCTTTAAAGCCATGACGTTCGATCCAGCGTAGATACATACGTAACAACATAGACGCCCAGTCCTGTGCTTCTGTACCGCCTGAACCGGCTTGAATTTCCAGATAGCAAGGGTTTGGATCCATCGGATTATTGAACATACGGCGGAATTCAAGCTTGGCCAGTTCTTCTTCAGCCGTGCTCAGTTCAGCCTGTACGTCTTCTAGCAAGCTTTCATCATCCGCTTCAACCGCCAGATCAAGCAAAGCCTGTGCATCTTCAAGCTGGGTACTTAAGCCATCCAGCACATTTAATACGTTTTCAAGCTCGCCTTTTTCTTTGGCCATTGCTTGAGCACGACTCTGGTCATTCCAGATGGTTGGATCTTCTAATTCACGCAGGACTTCTTCTAAACGCTCTTTTTTCAGATCGTAGTCAAAGATACCCCCGTAGTGTTTGACCACGTTCGTTTAAGTCTTTTAATTGGTTTAGATACGGATTAATTTCCACGTGAATTACTCTCAATCAAAATTAGGCACAAAATTCTTAGCCCGATATTATAGCACAGTCTATTTCCGCTATTTTAACGATCCATTCAGTCTAAGGCTCGAATGTCTTGAGCATTTAGACCTGTATTTCCCTCATCCAATTTTCAACATCTCATAGACTCTTTTGCGTCTTTTTATCCGAAATTTTTATTAGCTTTTTAGCCTCGTTTTTATGACCGAAATATAATTTTGCAATTGATTTATAATCTAGGATTTCTTATTAGTGTGTATAAAAAATCAGCGAATTCAATAGATTCCACAATATCTACACACTTTTAATAAAACACTACATTATAAATTTAATTTTATTATTCAGTCACTTGTTCAGCAAAAATTACACAAGATTACGCTATTCACATTACTGTAACTTTCCTTTGATTGACGATCTTTGGAATTGCTCTAGACTGAAAGTTGTAACAAAAAGTGTAATGTTTTTAACTCACGATTTGAGGGGTAGTAACCATGAAAAAATTAGCGATTGCTTCGGCACTACTTTCAGCAATAGCAATGACTGGAACAGCAGCGCATGCTTACCAAGCAGAAATTGGTGCATCAGCAGGAGTGGTTGATCCTGACAACGGTGGAACTAGCGGTTCTTTCGGCGTTGATGGTACATATTACTTCAATCCAGTTCAAACACGTAATGCACCATTAGCAGAAGCAGCATTCCTTGATCGTGCTAGCAACGTGAGTGCGCAATATCAATATAATGAAATTGGTGATTCTGAAGCGCATCGTTATGGCGTAGGTGCAGAGTACTTCGTACCGAATTCTGACTTCTACTTAAGCGGTAACGTCAATGGCCATGATCTGCAGGACAATGATGATCTAGAAAATGATTTAACCACCTATGCAGCTGAAGTCGGTTATCTGCCAGCGCCAGGTCTATTGATTGCGGCTGGTGTGAAAGGTTGGGATAACGACAATGATGATGGCGTAGATCCAACACTTCGTGCTAAATATGTGACGACATTAAGCAACGGTAAAGATATCAACCTGGAAGCAGGTGCAGCGTTTGGTGATCTAGATGAATACAATCTGGCAGCAGATTATTTCATCGACAAAACCTTGAGTGTCGGTGCTGATTATCATAACAATGATATTACCGACAAGAGCGAATTTGGTATCAATGCACGTAAGTTCATTAACCAGCAAGTGAGCTTAGAAGGCCGTGTCGGCTTTGGCGAACAGTTTAACAATGACTACAATACCTTTGGTGTAGCAGCGAAGTACCGCTTCTAATCTAAACCCAAAAGTTAGTCATTCATAGAAACCCATCCTCGGATGGGTTTTTTTATTGCACTTTTAACAAGCATTTAGGTATTTTTTGCACATTGACGGGGCGAATATAAACTGTACAATTTGTTACAACTGTTCATCAAACAGTCATATTTTTATAACAAAGAGAGAAATCTAAATGCTTAAGAAACTTGCTCTTGCTACAGCGCTTCTTGCTGGCCTGGGAACTGCACATGCTTACCAAGCTGAACTTAATGTCGGGTATGAAAATACAGATATTGATAATGTTGGGGATCTAGATACATTTTTCATCAATGGAAAATATTACTTAAACACTGTTCAAGTTAAGAACTCTCCACTTGCAGAAGCGGCTTTCCTAAATAAAGCAAGCAATATTGGCTTAGGTTATGCAAATGCAAGCGGTGATGGCGATGAGGATATTGATGTATTTGGTGTAAGTGGCGAGTTTTATATTCCAAATACTCAATTTTATGTAAGCGGCACTATTAACCAGGTTGACTTTGCTGGTGAAGACAATACTGGCTATGCTTTTGAAGTTGGTTACTTACCAGTTAATGGCCTACTATTAGCAGCTGGTGCAGCTAATGAAAGCGTTGATCCAGTTCAGGTAGCAAATTATGGTTTTGTCCCTAACCTCCTAAATGCTGTTACTGTAGGTGATGATACTGCACTATCTTTACGTGCAAAATATGTGACTCAGATTGGTAATCATTTTGCCAATTTTGAAGGTTTAACTTATTTCGGTGATGAAACAACTTATCGTTTAGGCGCTGATCTTTATATCGATCCAACTTTAAGTGTGGGTGTATCAATCGCGGATTCTACAGAAGATGATTCAGATACAGTATTTGGTTTACGCGCACAAAAATTCTTTACACCTGCAATTGCAGCTGGCGTGAACTATACAACTACTGACGGTGCTGACTCTTTCGGTATTAACGGTACTTTCCGCTTCTAATCTCTCCGATTAAAAGCAAAAAAAACCGCTCACTCGAGCGGTTTTTTATGGCCTATTGTTCTAAATGGATAATCCGCATTTGCAAGCTGATATTGCCATTAAATACATTTTTATCCAGCTCATAGACCAATCGTGTATCTTTCATCGGGTCAAAGTCATATTTATCCGCTGCATTGAAAGCGATCGCATCCACGACCTGCCCATTCTCCAACGCCACACGTAACTTAAGATGCACATCTTTAAGCCAGCGATAGTCCATGATTTTGAACACACCATCAAAAATCGGTTGGGGGAATTTTTGCCCCCATGGACTTAAATTCTGTAATAAATCGACTGTTTCAATGTGAAAAGCAGAAGCTGGCAGCTCTCCATCCGTCCATAAAGTCGCAGTGAATAAATCCTCATCCATCGCACCAATCAGTACTTCAAAGACCTGCTTAAACTCGGCGAAATTTTCTTTTTTCAGGGTTAAACCGGCTGCTGCTGCATGGCCACCAAAATGACTGACTAAATGAGGATATTGCTCTGCCACCTGTTCAATCGCATCACGGATATGAATACCTTCAATCGAACGCGCCGAACCTTTGATATGAATCCCATCCTGATCCGCGGCAAAAACAATACTCGGACGATGGAACTGCTCTTTTAAACGCCCTGCTACAATCCCGATCACTCCCTGATGCCAATGCTGTTCAAACATGATCAACGCAGCAGGTAGTTCAGTGGCATCCCACTGGATTTTATCCAGCTCAAGCAAGGCTTCCTGCTTGATTTTACCTTCCACCTGACGGCGTTCGACATTGAGCTGATTCAGCTGTTCAGCTAGTGGATAAGCAGTTGTCAGATCAGGAGCCAGCAAACATTCGATCCCGATATCCATGGTTTCCATGCGTCCAGCCGCGTTAATCCGTGGGCCTAAAACAAAGCCCAAATCTTGAGCTTTCAGACCAGCAGGATCACGCTTTGCAATATCAAGTAGCGCACTGATTCCTGCTCGGCATAACCCTTGCTGGATCCGTTTCAACCCTGCATCGACCAGAATCCGGTTGTTGTAGTCCAAGCTCGCGACATCGGCATAAGTACCGAGTGCCACCAGATCAAGATAATTGGTAATTACCGTAGAGGATTTTCCAAGTTTCTTGCGATGGGTAGACAGATTGGCCAATACATAAAAAGCCACCCCGACCCCAGCCAGTGCTTTGCTTGGAAAGTCGCAACCGAGCTGATTGGGATTGACCACGGCTTCGGCTTTTGGTGTCGGCTTGGTCGTCAGATGGTGATCAGTAATGATCACATGCATGCCATGATCCTGCGCCTGTTTTACTCCGTCATGGCTGGAAATGCCATTGTCCACGGTAATCAGTAAATCAGGCGTGAAATTGACAAAGGCCAGATCTGCAATTGCGGGCGTCAATCCATACCCATATTTAAAACGGTCTGGTACCAGATATTCAACATTGGCGCCCATATCACGCAGTGCCAGCACCATGAGTGCAGTACTGGTCGCGCCATCGGCATCATAATCGCCGACAATCATGATTTTCTGGCCATGATCAATCGCCTGATCCATCAATTGAATGGCTTCAGGCAAGCCTTTCATGGTCGGTGCCAGCAAATGCTTCAGCTTGAGCTCAAGTTCCTGCTCGGATTCCACCCCACGACGAGCCAGAATCTCGGCCACAAATGCAGGGACGCCCGGTAAATTTTCAGGGCGTGTCAGCAATGGACGTTGTTTGATTTCCAGTTTTTGCATGGTTATGGCATTAAGCGCTCTAAAGTCCAGCCGGCATCGGTTTTGCGATAACTTAAACGGTCATGCAAACGGTTCGGACGACCCTGCCAGAATTCATAATAATCGGGTTCGAGACGATAACCGCCCCAGAATACCGGCTTGTCCAGCTGTTGCTGATTGGCAACCTGGGTATGCAAATCCCAAAAACGTTGCTGCAATTCCTCACGACTAGCCACGATGCCACTTTGCGGGGTACTGATATGCGCGGCAATCTGGCTTTCGCGTGGACGTTTATGATAATAGTCGGTCGATTCTTCTTCCGATATTTTCTTTACACGACCTGAAATACGAATCTGACGTTCCTGATCCTGCCAGTAGAACAACAGTTCGGCATAAGGATTTTTAGCCAGATCCAGACCTTTTTGACTATCATAGTTGGTATAAAAATCATACCCTGCGTCAGTCGCTCCACGCAGCAATACCGTACGCACATGCGGACGGCCTTGTGCATTGGCTGTTGCCAACGACATGGCATAGGGCTCGTGCAATTTTGCTTCCAGTGCATGGTTAAACCATTGCAAGAACTGCATATGCGGATTCGGATTGACTTGCTGTTCCTGTAACTCGCCTTTTTCATAATTCAGGCGTAGTTCACTCAGATCCTTGATCAGATCACTCATTATCTATGTTCCCGTTAAGCTGCATTGGCACGCACAGCATCTGCCAGGCTGTTTGCAAGTGTGGTGACTTCAGCCAGATCATCGCCTTCGACCATCACACGAATGACAGGTTCTGTGCCAGATTTACGAATCAATAAACGGCCACGACCTTTAAGCTGCTGTTCGGCTTTTTCAAATTCAGCTGCCAGTGCAGGCACTGAATAAGGATCAAACATGGCATTTAAACGTACATTGACCAAGACATTGGGCAACAGTTTAAAGTCAGCCACAAGTTCATGCAGAGCTTTTTTCTGCTCAACCATCACGGTTAAAACTTGCAGGGCTGCAATAATGGCGTCGCCTGTGGTGCTCTTGTCTAAAGTCAGAATATGACCAGAAGGCTCACCGCCAATTACCCAGCCATTTTCTTCCAGACCTTGCAATACATAACGGTCGCCGACTTTGGCACGTAATAACGGCACTTGTGCTTTTTCCAGCGCCAGTTCCAGCGCCATATTGCTCATTAAGGTACCGACGATACCTGCCGGTTTTTTCGAGCTTTGAGTCGCAAGAATATAAAGAATATGGTCGCCATCAATCAGATTACCGGCTTTATCTACGAGAACCACACGGTCAGCATCCCCATCAAAGGCAATACCCAAATCCGCTTGATGTTGAATCACGGCTTGTTGCAAGCTTTCCGGATGGGTTGAACCACAGCCCTCATTAATATTTAAACCGCTCGGCTCATTGTGAATCGCAATTACACGTGCGCCCAGTTCACGGAACACTGCAGGTCCCACGTTATAGGCTGCACCATTGGCACAATCCACCACAATGGTGAGTTCATTCAGATCCAGATGATACGGGAACGTCGATTTACAGAATTCAATATAGCGACCGTTGGCATCTTTAACCCGGATACTTTTACCCAGATTCGCCGTATCTTCAATCACAAAATCTTTTTCAAGTTCCTGATTAATTTCGTCTTGTAAAGCATCTGGCAATTTTTTACCTTCCGCAGAGAAGAACTTAATGCCGTTATCAAAATACGGGTTATGCGAAGCGGAAATGACAATACCCAAGCTGGCATGTAAGGCACGGGTCAAGTGAGCAATCGCCGGTGTCGGTAGTGGACCTAAAAGGTGAACATAAACGCCAGCGGCATTTAAACCTGCCTGTAAGGCAGCTTCCAGGATATAACCAGACAAACGGGTATCTTTACCCAGAACCACCAATGGTTTGGATTTTTTACTATGACGTTTTAAAACTTTACCAGCCGCAAATCCCAGTTTCAGGGCAAACTCAGGGGTAATCGGCAATTCGCCAAACTTTCCACGAATACCATCCGTACCAAAATAACTCATCTTTATCTCACTTCTTAGCGGATGATTGATATCACCCATTTTTTTCCTTGAGTCACACTTTACACCAAAATAAAAAAGCCGTCATTTGCATGACGGCTTTTTAAAATTTTAAATCACGGGAGATTAACCCACGCGATAGTTTGGTGCTTCTTTGGTAATGGTCACATCATGTACATGTGACTCCGACATACCGGCAGAAGTGATTTTCACAAACTTGGCATTCTGACGCAGATCTTCAATTGTCGCAGAACCGGTATAACCCATCGAAGAACGTAGGCCGCCCATCATCTGATGTACGATATTACCCATTGGGCCTTTGTACGGTACACGACCTTCAATACCTTCAGGAACCAGTTTTTCGGCCCCAGCCTTGGAGTCCTGGAAGTAACGGTCAGCAGAACCTGTTGCACCCGCCATCGCGCCCAATGAACCCATACCACGATAAGCTTTGTAGTAACGGCCCTGGAAGAATTCAACTTCGCCTGGTGCTTCTTCAGTACCGGCCATCAATGAACCCACCATAATCGTGCTTGCACCCGCACCAATCGCTTTGGCCATATCACCAGAGAAACGAATACCGCCATCCGCGATCAAAGGAATCTGATCTTTCAGCGCATTGGCAACAGAATCAATTGCAGAGATCTGTGGCATACCAATACCCGCCACAATACGCGTGGTACAGATTGAACCAGGACCAATACCAACTTTAACGGCATCAGCACCTGCATCAAGCAACGCCAGCGCAGCATCACCTGTTGCGATGTTACCGCCAATCACCTGAACTTGTGGATAGTTGGCCTTAACCCAACGTACACGCTCAATCACACCCGCAGAATGACCATGTGCAGTATCGACTACAATCACGTCCACACCTGCATCAACCAGGGCTTCTACGCGGCTTGGCGTTTCTGCACCAGTACCGACAGCAGCACCAACACGCAGACGACCCAGGTCATCTTTACAGCTATTTGGATACAATTCAGCTTTACGGAAATCGGTTACCGTAATTAAGCCTTTCAGCTCTTGCTGATCGTTGACCACCAATACTTTTTCAATACGGTGCTGTTGCAATAAAGCTTGGATATTTTCTTTCGATTCGCCTTCACGAACTGTCACCAGACGATCCTGACCAGTCATGATATTGCTGACTGGCTGCTCAAGATTGGTTTCAAAGCGTGTATCACGACCGGTCACGATACCCACCACTTTGCCGTCTTTCACAACGGGCACACCACTGATATTGTTGGCTTGAGTCAGCGCAATCAGTTCACGTACTGTGGTTTCAGGAGTCACTGTAATCGGGTCTTTGACCATACCCGCTTCGAATTTTTTCACACGGCGCACTTCTGCAGCCTGAACAGCGATATCCATGTTCTTGTGCAAAATACCGATACCGCCATTTTGCGCCATTGCAATCGCCATACGGGACTCAGTCACCGTATCCATTGCTGCAGACACAAGAGGAATATTCAGGTTAATGCCACGAGTTAAACGTGTCTTTAGGGAGACATCTTTTGGAAGAACAGTAGAATAGGCAGGGAGTAATAGGACATCATCGAAGGTTAACGCGTCTTGAACGATGGTCAACATAACAGTCTCACTGGTAATTTCCGTGCACTATTATAAACAAATATCGGCTTAAATTTCATTGCAATTGCAAAATTATTTTTTTATTCAAGCTTCGTACACGCAGATCTATGTGGGTGCTAAAACAGTATCAATAATACGTCCGATCATGAAGTTCTCTATTTTAAAATATACCCCCGATCATTTTAATGGACTGAAAAGCAGAGCCTAAGCTCTGCTTTGGATGGATTTAGCTGACATATTCAAAACTGTCATCATTGTCGGCTTCATCAGTTTCAATCTGGACAAAGGGCAACATATTGTGTGCAACACGTGCCTTGTTGCATTGATCATCGGCAATCTGCACTTCTTTGCAGGATGAACTGCGCTGCTCATACATGCCGCAGCTGACCTGCTGGCCGATGGTGCCATCAAGTGCGATACAGCGTGGATCTTTTTGATTGGTTCCAGCCATACATGAATAGACTGCTGTCACAGGTTCGGTATAGTGCTCAGGCATATGAATACCTTCAGCCCAATAGAACGAAACCCTGAAATAGGCGCAGCACGCCCCGCAGCTTAAACACGCATCCGGTTTTGGAACTTGAGACAACATTTCTTATAAGTTCTCGTCATCAAAAAAAGTTTTTTGGAGAAGAAATATAAAAAATGTTGTTTTTCCACACAAGAAAAAAATTATTTTTTGTGTGAACTATTCAGGACAGGTAAAAACCGTTTCATCCATCAGGTCAGTGCCGCATTCCAGCGTTTCAATCCAGTCCAGAAACTGGGTAATCTGCTCTTTGCCGATAAATGGTGTGCCATGCTGCGGCACAATCATCTCGATTTCCATGCTGCGTACCATTTTCACCCAGAGACGAATCACCTTGTTATTGCACATATAGCGTTGATGGAAGCTTTTCATTTTTGGGATATGCGCGGCAAAGTTTTCCAGTGGCTTGGCGGCATCTTCAACCATGGACGCACCCATATCACCTGAAAATAAAATTTTGGCAATCGGATCATAAAACTGGAAATTCCCTACCGAATGCAGAAAATGCGCCGGTACCGCCACAATATGAGATTGGCCCAGTGGAATGATTTGACCATGATCCGGAAGCTCCACCAGACGGTCCAGCCAGTTGCCTTTCATCCGTTCGCTCATAAAGGCCGAGTTTAAGTGCGGCAAGAAACGCGCCCACAGCTTGGATGCCACCACTTTGGCATCGGTATATACCAGCCAGCGCGGCATGGAAGTGATAATGTCCGGGTCTTGATGTGAAGCCATGACATAGTCCAGATGGGTCAAGCGGGTGTATTTATTCAGTTCCATGGTCAGCGGCACATAGGTTAAATCACCACCCGGATCGAGTACCGCTGCGCGCTCATGATCAATAATCAAAAACTGGTTTGCCTGAACGCCTTCACCTTTGACCAGACTGGTAAAACTAATGCATTTATGTGTCCCATTATCAAACAGGACTTGCGATGTGGTGCGCTCAAAAACCATATAAATTCCCCAATTTATAGTTAAAACTGCTGTTTTATACCCATACAACATATAAGGATTTAATAGAATTTACAATCCATAAAACCGACCATATCACGAGATTTATCAAGCTTTTCAGAGGATTTAAGCATAAAAAATCCTGAGTTTTTAGCTCAGGATTCATGCAATTTGTTATTTTATAATTTAAAAGAAATAATATTGAACCAGGGTCGCGACACCTATGACCAGGAAAATGGCCGCGCCAATTTTATGGATCAGGCTGATCGGGAGTCTGTTCGCCAGTTTATCACCCAAAAATACCGCAGGCGCATTGGCCAGTATCATGCCTAGCGTAGTACCCAACATCACCCAGAAGACGCTGTCGAAACGTGCCGCCAGTGCCACTGTGGCAATCTGGGTTTTGTCACCAATTTCTGCCAGAAAAAACAAAATGAAGGTTGCACCAAATACCCCGAATTTTTGCCATTTATTGATACTGGCATTTTCATCACCCAGTTCATCCGGAATCAGCATCCAGACTGCCATCGCGATAAAGCCAATCGAAACGATCCACAGCAGTACTTCCGGCCCAATCACTGTGGTTACCCATTGTCCCAATACTGCAGAAAGGCCGTGGTTAATCAATGTCGCCAATAAAATAGCAACTAAAATAGGAACAGGTTTGCGAAAGCGTGCGGCAAGCAGCAATGCCAGCAGTTGGGTTTTATCACCCATTTCAGCCAGTGCTACGATTGCAGTCGACAGTAAGAATTCATACATGAGGTCTTTCTCTGGCTAGCATCCAATACCAATGACTCACCGCTCCTGCTAGCCAAAATCTGCAGAGTGGTAAATCAAAGGTCTTGCCAACAAAAGAAAGCTTGGAAAAGCTGACTTGGTTCTTTGCTATGATGACCATGCCCGGTTGAGCAAATATGTTGACCATCACCCTTCTGCTTTGCGCAAAAGGCGGCTACTCCCCAATGAAGTGCGCCAAGTATAGAATCAAATAGATTATTTTTCAATGCAGCAAGAAAAAACCCTGCCGAAGCAGGGTTTTTATTTATACCTTCTTTGTATTTCTTCCTGAGCTTCAATTGAAATATTTTTCAATGAAGCGCAAGAGAAAAGAAAGTGAATCGAATTTAATTTAGATTAACAGCGTACGAATATCTTTAAGCAGCTTGGTTAACTTATTGGTAAAGCGTGCTGCATCTGCACCATTGATCACACGGTGATCGTAAGACAGAGACAACGGCAGCATCAAGCGTGGATCAAAGCCTTCACCATTCCATACTGGTTGCATGGTGGCAGGAGAAATACCCAGAATCGCCACTTGCGGCCAGTTCACCAATGGCGTAAATGCTGTACCACCAATTGAGCCCAGGCTGGTGATGGTAAAGTTCGCACCTTGCAGGTCTTTCGGTGACAATTTCTTGTCACGCGCTTTTTGACCCAGGGTTCCCAGCTCAGTGGCAATCTGTTTAATGGACTTCTGATCGGGATGACGCAGTACAGGCACGGTCAAACCATCTGGCGTTGCGACCGCGATACCCATATGGATCTCGTTACGTAGCAAGACTGACTTACCATCATCGGCCAAGTGACCAGCAAATTCACGCTCTTCTTTTAACAAGTGCGCAACTGCTTTGATGATGAATGCCATAATGGTCAGGCTCAGGCCTTCTTTCTTGAAGTTGCCTTTCAGTTCATTACGCCATGCTTCGAGTTCAGTAATATCTGCTGCATCAAACTGGGTCACTTGCGGAATGAAATTATTCAGCGACAACTGTGGAATAGACACTTGTTGCAAACGCGTCAAGGCTTTCTCTTCCACACCACCAAAAGCGCTAAAGTCTGGCAGTTTTGGTAGACCTGCGACTTGAGCAGCAGCGGCTACAGGAGCCGCCTGTGGCGTAGTAAGACGCGTTTTGACATAGGCTTTCAGGTCTTCTTTCATGACGCGCGCATGTGGGCCAGATGCTTTGACATCTGCCAACACGACGCCCAGTTCACGTGCCAGTTTACGCACAGCAGGACCGGCATAGACTTTCGAGTTAGCCACACTCTGCTCTTTGGTCAGCTTATCGGCATTATCCGACGTCGCGACTGTTTGAGTAGAAGATGCAGCAGGTGCCGATGCTGCTTTTGCAGCAGGCGCTTTAGGTTCTTCTGCTTTGGCTGCAACAGGTACAGCAGCTGCTTGCGCTTCAGCTTCAATTGTTACCAGTGCAATGCCTTGAGAGACATTTTGACCCAGTTCAACATGAATGGCTTTAATCACGCCGGCTGTAGTGCTTGGCACTTCAACAGTCGCCTTGTCTGATTCCACCACGATGATGCTTTGGTCTTTTTCAACCGTATCACCGACCTGAACCAGAATTTCAGCTACAGCCGCCTTGTCTACACCCAAATCAGGCACCATCACTTCAACATCACCCGCAGGTGTTGCTGGCGTTTCTGGTGCTTCGACTGCTTTCTCTTGGGCCGCCGCTTGAGCAACTGGTGCTTGAGGTGCTTCTGTCGGTGCTGATGCTGTCGAAACAGCCGTTTTCACTTTCAGAATGACCACACCTTCTTTAATGGTATCGCCTTCTTTAATCTCGATAGATTCCACCGTGCCCGCAACCGTACTTGGCACTTCAACAGTCGCCTTGTCTGATTCCACCACCACGATGCTTTGATCCACTTCGATTTCATCACCGACAGAAACCAGAATTTCACCGACAGTGGCTTTTTCTACACCAATATCGGGGATTTGAACATCAACCACCTGTGAGCTCGCTTGTGCCTCAGGAGCAGCAGAAGCTTTAGGCTGATGCGAAGCCAGTTCCTGCATGATTTCCTGATCCGGCAATGAAGTCGGAGTATTTTCTGAAGTTTTTTGTGAGGCATCTGCTTGCTGTGGCTCGACCACATCAGCGCTACCGTCTTCAGCTTGTAGCTCAATCAGTACCGCGCCTTCAGCGACTTCATCACCCTGGCTCACCAGAATGCTTTTTACCACGCCTGCTGAAGTGCTAGGCACTTCAACAGAGGCTTTATCAGATTCAAGCAACACAATGCTGTCATCGATCGCGATCGTATCACCGACTTTGACCAGAATTTCGGCCACTGTTGCCTTATCTACACCAATATCAGGAGTCGTAATTTGCATGCTTAGTTCTCCTCTTTGTAGTCAGCAACAGCATGTACAGATGGGGTTTCTTGAGGTGCCCAAGCCACTGGACGATCTGTATCAAGCTCAAAAGTCGAGATCGCATCTTTTACCAGACGCGCATCAACTTCACCTTCATCTGCCAGTTTTTTCAGGGTTGCAACCACAATATGGGCAGCATCGACACCGAAGTAACTACGCAAGTTGGCACGTGTATCTGAACGGCCATAACCGTCAGTACCCAATGCTACGAATGGACGGCCATCTGGAAGATAAGCACGAATCTGTTCGCTATAAGCACGCATATGATCGGTTGCAGACACGACGATACCTTCAGTACCGCGAAGCTGTTTCGATACCCATGCTTCTTTTACGTCTTCAGCCAGCGGATGCAAGCGGTTGTATTCTTCACATGCCATACCGTCACGTGCCAGTTCATTGAAGCTGGTCACACTGTAAACATTTGAATGAATTTGATATTCCTCACGAAGAATCTTCGCTGCCTTGATCACTTCACGTAGGATCACACCTGAGCCCAGTAACTGAACAGTGGCTTTTTCATCTTCTTCCAGTAAGTACATACCACGCTTGATGCCTTCTTCAACACCTTTTGGCATTTCCGGATGCTCGTAGTTTTCGTTCATCACAGTTAAGTAATAGAACACACGTTCTTGGTTCACATACATACGTTGTAAACCGTCATGCACGATCACCGCCAATTCATAACCGAAACATGGGTCATAAGAGACACAGTTTGGAATGGTATTGGCCAAGATGTGTGAATGACCATCCTGATGCTGCAAGCCTTCACCGTTCAGTGTAGTACGACCTGCAGTTGCACCCAGCAAGAAGCCTTGTGCCTGTGCATCGCCTGCTGCCCAGGCAATATCACCGATACGCTGGAAACCAAACATCGAGTAGTACATATACATCGGAATCATTGGCAGGTTATTGGTTGAATAACTGGTCGCCAATGCTGCCCATGCACTCATCGCACCGGCTTCGTTAATCCCTTCCTGCAACATGTGACCGTCTTTGGCTTCACGGTAATGCATCAGCTGTTCTTGGTCTTCCGGGGTATATTTCTGGCCATGCGCGGCATAAATACCGAGCTGACGGAACATCCCTTCCAGACCGAAAGTACGGGCTTCATCAGGCACGATTGGCACAACACGGTCTTTAATCGCTTTCTCTTTAAGAAGTGCAGAGATTAAACGCACCATCACCATCGTGGTAGATTGTTCTTTACCATTTGAACCGGCCAAGACCGAATCAAATACTGAAAGTCCAGGAATCGCCAGCTGTTCGCTTTCCTTACGACGTGCAGGCAGGTAACCACCTAGCGCTTCACGACGTGCCTTCATATATTTCAATTCAGGTGAATTTTCGCTTGGACGGTAGAACGGTACTTCTTCAAGCTGTTCGTCGGTGAAAGGAAGGTTGAAACGATCACGCACATATTTCAAGGAATTGATTTGCATCTTCTTGATTTGATGCGTTTTGTTGACTGCTTCGATTTCTTCCGACAAACCATAACCTTTCACGGTTTTCGCCAGAATCACGGTCGGCTGACCTTTAGCCGTACATGCTTCAGCATAAGCAGCAAAAACTTTGTACGGGTCGTGACCACCGCGGTTCAGATTATCAATATCTTCGTCGCTTAAATCTTTCACCAGCTCTTTAGCTTCTGGGTATTTACCGAAGAACTTTTCACGCGCGTAAGCACCACCTTTTACCTGGTAACGCTGGAAATCGCCATCAACAGCTTCTTCCATCACTGCTTTCAGTGCGCCAGATTTGTCTTTGTCGAGGAGCGGATCCCAATGACGGCCCCACACAACTTTAATCACACGCCAGCCTGCGCCGCGGAATAGTGACTCAAGTTCCTGAATGATCTTGCCATTACCACGTACCGGACCATCCAGACGTTGTAAGTTACAGTTTACTACCCAAATCAGGTTGTCGAGCTTTTCACGACCTGCCAGAGAAATTGCACCCAGGCTTTCCGGCTCATCCATCTCGCCATCGCCCAAATACGCCCAAACCTTACGATCTTCTTCTTTGATCAGGCCACGGTTCATCAGGTACTTTTGAATATGTGCCTGATAAATTGACATGATTGGACCCAGACCCATCGATACGGTTGGGAACTGCCAGTAGTCCGGCATCAAATAAGGATGCGGATAAGATGGCAGACCTTTACCGCCTACTTCACGACGGAAATTATTCAGATGCTCTTCAGTCAAACGGCCTTCTAAAAATGAACGCGCGTAAATACCCGGTGCACAGTGACCTTGATAATAGATCATGTCGCCGCCAAAGCTGTCGCTGTTGGCACGGAAGAAGTGGTTAAAGCCCACATCATAAAGGGTTGCGGAAGAAGCAAAACTCGCTAGGTGACCACCGAGATCGTCACCGGTTTTATTCGCGCGTAATACCATTGCCAAGGCATTCCAGCGGATCAGCGCGCGAATACGGCGCTCCATGTCCTGGTCGCCTGGCATTGCAGGCTGTTCTTCAACAGAAATCGTATTTAAGTAGGGAGTATTTAAACGCTGAATAGGAACATGCTTTGCAATTGCGCGTTGATAAAGTTTTTCTAATAAAAATGCTGCACGCTCAGTGCCCATGTGCTGCAAAACAGAGTCAAATGCATCTTGCCATTCTTGGGTTTCTTGCGCGTCTGTATCGCCATAAAACGCCATAATCTACAGTTCCTAAAAGCCTAATCTAATGTCTTATATGTACCATATTTAAGACCTCTGCAGGTATGGCCTTAGCTGAATGCGATTTAGCAGTACTATTTAGGAACTAAATGATGGGTGACGTATAATTACACTACATAACAAAAAATAGTCAATAAAGGCGATTTATTATACAATCATTATAATAGTTGGTGATAATATGAGACTTAAAAGTGATAAAACAAAAAGCTCTTCAAGTTGACTTGAAGAGCCTGCAGTTTAAACGCTTTAAAATGCTTATTGGAGGTTTTTATGTATAGAGATGCTTCTTGTTATTCAGGTCTATACTTAAGGTAACATGGCCAAATAAGTAGATGGGTTTTTACGTTGACCGTCTTTTACTACTTCATAATGTAAGTGTGGACCGGTACAGCGACCAGTACAGCCAACGTTGGCAATATGATCACCTGCTTGCACCTGCTCTCCCACACGTGCAATAAGACGTGAAGCATGGGCATAGCGCGTTAAATAGCCATTGCCATGATTGATTTCAACGTATTGACCATAACCTGTGCCCCAACCTGATTTGGTCACAATCCCTGGACCTGTTGCATAGATTGGTGTACCACTTGGCGCTGCAAGATCAAGGCCTGAATGATTTTCAGCACGGCCACTCATGGTACGGCCACCGTAATTTGAACTTACGCGAGAATTAGGTAAAGGATGAGAAATTAGCCAAGAATAAGCACTGTTTGCTGCCGCTTTATTGGATGAAGTATTGGCATACTTCTGAGCAAGCGTTCGATTGTTCAGTTCAACTGGTTTCTCACGAAGTTGAACATTCAATTTAGTCTGTGCTGGAATATCGATATCATCTGGATGAGTATATGCACCCTGTGCCAGAGTACGCGTCAATTGCTCAATACGATCTGTTGAACCATTTTCTTGATTTAGATTGACTAAATCTGCGAACGCAACCGAAGCCGCTGAAACTGATAAAGAAAATGCCAACAAAATACGTCGCATATGCATAAAAAACCTCTCTAAACTGCTTTAATCGAGTTCCTTGAAGATCTCTATCCTTGATATCCACTAAAAGAAGCGCATAAGATTAAGACATAAATATGTAGGAATTATGTATGTCGGAACCTGTCAACGTTTTTCAACAAACAAGAAAACAGATAAAAACAGGAAACTTTTCGTTTCTCTCATCACAAGTCGCTGCCTGGCAGAAACTTACGAAACTCGTACAACCGCTATTGCCCCAACCGGAACGCTGGCAAGTTGTCTGCTATCAAAATGGTGTGTTAACGATTACCGGTGAAAACCAGGCCATGATCAGTCAATTGGCCTATCTTCAAAAGCAATACATTTCACAACTCTCTCAAATAAATGAATTAACAGATCTCACTAAACTTCAAGTTTGTCTGCGGAATCCTTCGCAAACGCCACCTGTTTCAGCAACACCTGAAAGAGCCTTAAATGCAGAAACACAGGAATTACTTCGTAGTGCTGCTGACTTTATAAGCGACCCTAAGCTTAGCCAAGCTTTACTACGTTTGGCAAGCAATAAAAAGTAACATCGCAATCAAATGTAATAAATTAAAAAGCAAACATTATGTGATGTGTATCACAGTATTAAAGCAATAACAAAAACATAAAGACACAAACACAATGACTTATGTCACATTCACATACATGATTGGACAATTGGCTTCGTCATTAAATGTTACAATTTCATAGCAGCTTGGATCACTTTTCACATTGCGTAAAAGTTGATTATTCAAGGCATGTCCAGATTTGTAACCATCAAATTTGGCAATAATCTGATGTCCGAGCAGGTATAAATCACCGACGGCATCCAGAATTTTATGACGTACAAATTCGTCCGAGAAACGCAAACCTTCTTCATTGACGACCCCGGTTTCATCTACACCAATGGCATTTTCCAGGCTGGCACCCAGCGCCAGATTATTGGCTTTGAGATAATCCAGATCTTTCATAAACCCAAAGGTACGCGCTTCACTAACTTCATAAACGAAGGTTTCAGTAGAAAAATCGATACTGGCGGACTGATGTTCTTTTTTAAAGGCAGGATGATCAAAATCGATGGTGAAATTCAGCTGAAAGCCATCATGTGGGCTAAAAATGGCACGTTTGTCATCAATCAGTGCTTCAACCGGTTTAATAATCTTGACGAATTTTTTGGCGGCATCGAGTTCTTGCAAACCACCCTGCATTAACAGGTAAATAAACGGACCTGCGCTGCCGTCCATAATCGGCACTTCAGAGGCAGAGACTTCGATAATCAGGTTATCAATGCCCAGACCAGCGATCGCACTCATGACATGTTCAATGGTGCCCACTTTGGCATTTTCCTGAACCAGATTCGAGCACATAAAGGCTTCCTGAATCAGCATGGCATCAGCAGGAATGTCCACCGGTGGATTCAGGTCTATACGACGAAACACAATTCCCCCATCGGCATGGTGCGGCACAAAGTTAATCATGACTTTTTGCCCACTGTGAAGACCGATTCCGCTCGCTTTCACGACACGTTTCAGGGTACGTTGTTTCAACATGCTTTTATCATCTGTTCATCTATAAAACCGCTATACGTTAGCATATTTGGCCATTGATAAAAAACAAAAAGGTGGCTTAAAAGCCACCTTTCCTGTCTAATCCAGCTAAACACATGATGTTACATGTTATTTACGCTGTTGATTCTTAAGATAATCCTGAATGCTCATTGGTGTTGGGCGCGGGCTAGAAACTGAAGCTGCCGCTGGATTCGCTGCTGCACCTGTTTCATGCTGCTGACGCTGAATTGCCGGTACGTCATCATCTTCCACCACAGCCTGTGTAGCTGCTGCTGGACGAGTTGCCTGTACATTGGTACGTTTGGTCGGCTCAACTGAATCCGCTGCATGACGGGTTAGACCTGTTGCAATCACAGTCACGCTGATTTCATCACGCGCATCCGGATCAAAAACGGTACCGTAGAACACCTGACCTTCATCTAAATCGACAATCTGGTTCACGACATCGGTAATTTCTTCAATTTCACCGAAAGTCACGTCATCGCCACCGGTCACGTTAATCAGAATACCTTTGGCATTCATGATAGTCACGTTGTCGAGTAATGGACTACGGATTGCCTGCTCAGCAGCCTGACGTGCACGGTTCTCACCACGACCCAGACCGACACCCATCATGGCATAACCACGCGTGCTCATGGCTGTTTTTAAATCGGCGAAGTCAAGGTTGATATGGCCAGGACGGACCACCAAATCAAAAATACTGCGTACTGCATTCAGTAGAACATCATCCGCTTTTTTATATGCATCTTTCATTGAAATATCACGGAAGACTTTCAATAAACGCTGGTTTGGAATGATGATCAATGAGTCTACATGCTGCTCAAGGGCTTCGATGCCTTTTTCGGCAGACTGTAGACGGCGTTTGCCTTCAAAGTTAAATGGCGTGGTCACGACACCAACGGTCAAGATACCCATTTCTTTCGCAATTTCAGCCACGACTGGCGCTGCACCGGTACCGGTACCACCGCCCATACCCGCAGTAACAAAGACCATATCGGTCCCTTCAAGCTGCTGGCGGATCAGTTCACGGCTTTCTTCTGCTGCGGTCTGGCCGACTTGCGGATTTGCACCTGCACCCAGACCACGGGTACTCTGCTCGCCCAGCTGAATTTTAAATTCGGCTTCCATGCGATCCAATGCCTGTTTGTCCGTATTGGCACAAACAAATTTTACGCCCTGGATATCGGACTGCAACATATGTTGTACCGCATTACCACCCGCACCACCTACACCAAATACAGTGAAACGGGCTTGACCATTGCTATCGCTATGATCGTCTTCGAAAAATTCAAATGAGGCCATGACCTATAAAATTCCTAATTCATAATTGGCAGTCACTAAGCCCGTATACTGCCTTAATCTTAATAAAATTGTTTTTAAGAATGCTGCTCATGCGTTCACTTGTCAAGTACAAGCCCGATTAACTACATCTTCCCAACAATAATCACAATAAAAATCGACTTAAAAGATTGATTTCAAGGTGTCATTAAAGCCAAACAAGGCTCTTTTGACCCGTTTAGCCAAGGACAACCGTTCTACATCATCCTGTTCCACAATCGTGTCCTGGGTATCACTCTGACTAAACATCAGCAAACCAGCCACGGTACTATATTGCGAGCGACGTAAAGCAGCCTGATGTTGTTCATCCGCATACACCTGAGTCGGCGGATTACCTAAATGCGCCGAGACTCCCATGGTACGGCGAACAAAGCTCACCATCCCTTCGATATGACTGGCATCACCGGTCAATACCACACCATGATACAAGCCCTGGATGGCACCATTTTTCACCAGCTCATCACGTACTAAACCTAAAATTTCTTCATAACGCGCCATGATGATTTCAGTCAATTCAATCCGGCTGATGGTTTGTGGCCCGTCAATCCCCTGGAACTGAATCATATGGTCCGGCTTGACCACTTTCAGGTCGACACAGCCATACAATAATTTCAGACGTTCAGCTTCTTCAGTCGTGGTTTGCAATACTGCTGCAATATCGCGGGTCACATGTTCACCACCACGTTGGAAGGTATGGGTTAAGGCCAGACGACCATCCACATACACTGCAACATTGGTCGTGCCAGCACCGATATCTACTAAGCACACGCCATATTCTTTTTCGTCTTTCAGCAGGCTGGCTTCAGCAGTGGCCAAGCTCGACACCACCATTTTTTCCACGCCAATATTGGCACCTTTCAGGGCGCGATCAATATTCTGCATGGTACTGATTGGCAGCATCATCAGATGATAATGTCCGGTCATGCTATGTGCCGACATACGAATCGGGTTTAGCACCCATTCCGGTGAATCATCCAGCTCAAAACCCAGAGGCACAGCACTGACCAGATAATGATCTGAAGTCAAATGACTGGCTTTGGCCAATTCCAGTGCACGCACCACTTCACTGGTGGTAATCGCATGTTCGCTATTGTCGATCGAGGTGCGACCTGAAGCATAAAAGCTTTTTAATTCGGCACTTGGAATAGAAACCCAGGCAGAATGTACACGACATTCCGCCATATCTTCTGCTTCTTGAACGGCATTTTTAATTGCAGTAATAACTTTATCGAGACTGACAATTTTCCCTTTACTCATGCCTCGGTTACGAGCGGTGGCCATACCAATCACTTGGATATTGTCTGGCGCGTGTACCTTGCCAATCAAAACTGAAACTTTGTGTGTCCCAATGTCAATCGCCACAACCGAGGGAACAGCTTCACTCATTATTCACTACTACCATTACGTGTTTGTTAGATTTATGGCTTTAAATGCCTCTATTTTTTAAAGCCGATCATTATGGCTTTACTGTTACCTTATTCTCAACGCCCGTGTCATCAATGGTTACAATAAAATGTCCATTTACAATTTTAGGCGGAATTGAATTTTTCCACTGTATCGACAATCCATTGCGATAACGCAGGTCAATGGCCGAAATTTTAGACCAGACCGGCTTTAAATCGCTCTGAGACAGATGACTCAGGCGCTGTAATTTGCTCATGGTCTGGTCTTTATCCACAATTATTCTTAAACCCGAATCAAACTGCATAAACCAGGTCATTCGCTCGGTGAGATATAATTCTTTTAGACGAATGCCTTGTGGTAAAAATAACTGATTAATTTCATTATAACGACGCATCATGGTTTCTGCATGGCTCGCCGGCCCATGTAGTAACGGTAATGCCTGATAATTCTTGGGTGTGACTTCCGTGAAAATAACACCACTGTCACTTAGTAAACGCCCTGTCCCCCAACGCGCAATCGCATGATGCGGCATGACCCGTACCCGAATGCCATTTGGCCAAGCTCGGGAAACCACGACCCGATCCACCCAGGACAATTCCAGGGTACGATCACGGATCGCTTCCAGATCCGAAGTAAAATAGTTTTCGGTCACAATCGGTGACACATATTGCATGACCTGACGCTGTTCAGCAGCCGAGCGCGTACCTATCACGCCCAGCTCTGCCACGTCACTATTGGTCATGACTTTATATAAGCCCAATATTCCAAAGGCCAGCACCAATACCGCAATACACAACAATAACCAGCCACCAAAATTGGTCAGCTTTTCTTTACGTGTTGGCGGCTTGTCGTGAATTGAAGTAATCGCAGCACGTTTACGGCGCATGGAAACAGGAAGTTGAGCCATATTTAGTGTGCCGAACCAGTCAAGGTCTGTTCCAGAATCGCAACACACAGCTCATCAAAACTGTAACCGACTGCAGCTGCCGCTTTTGGCACCAGAGAATGACTGGTCATGCCCGGTACGGTATTCACTTCAAGCAACCAGAAGTTGCCCTGTTCATCCTGCATAGCATCGATCCTACCCCAACCGCTGGCACCGACTGCCTGGAATGCGCGCAAACTTAAGGCTTTTAACTGCTGCTCTTCAGCTTCAGTTAAACCACATGGAATGCCATATTGCACATCATTACGCTGATATTTCGCTTCATAATCGTAAAAGGCAACATCTTGAGGCGGTTCAAGACGAATTACGGGTAGCGCCTGACCATTTAAAACCACAATGGTGTATTCACGGCCAGTAATCCATTTTTCTGCCATCACCACGGCATCATGTTCAGTTGCCTTGGCAATTGCTTCAGCAAAATCTTCAATTTTTTCGACCTTGCTCATACCGATACTGGAACCTTCATGCACCGGCTTGATAATCAAAGGCAAGCCTAAAGCATTAACAATGTCGGTCGCATCAGAATCTTTGGTGACAATACGATACGGCGCTGTCGGTAATTCCGAACCCTGCCAGACCTGCTTGGTCTTGACCTTGTCCATGCCGATCGCAGAACCTTGTACACCGGTACCGGTATACGGCACGTTTAACCATTCCAGTGCACCCTGAATTTGGCCGTCTTCCCCGCCACGTCCATGCAATACAATAAAAGCACGATCATAATTTACCAGTTCTGTGACACTACGCTCCTGCGGGTCAAACGCTTCCGCATTAACCCCTGAACGCACTAATGCCTCAAGTACCGCCGTACCACTGTCTAGAGAAACCTCACGCTCTGCAGATTTACCACCAAGCAACACGGCAACTTTTCCGAATTTTGAAGCATTTGACACGTTTATATCCTTAAACTTTTTTCAATCTGGTCAATTCAATTCAGTCATGCAAGATGACTATTTTATATATAAGTGATTTTGCGCAAGCTCGACTGAGATTGCTCCAACATTACCTGCGCCCTGGGTTAATAACAAGTCATTTGCTTGCAATACTTTTCTCATGATCTGATTCAGGTTGCCGTCCGCTGCATCAACCAGAATCGGCTCGACTTCGCCACGTAGACGAATGCTGCGGGCCAAAGTACGGCTGTCCGCCCCGACAATCGGTTTTTCACCGGCAGGATAAACATCCAGCAACAATAACTGGTCTACAGTAGAAAGCACTTCCACAAAATCATCAAAACAGTCACGGGTACGGCTATAACGGTGTGGCTGGAACATCATTACCAAACGACGGTCTGGATGACTTTGACGCGCAGCTTTAATCGTCGCTTCGACTTCTTTTGGATGATGGCCATAGTCATCCACCAGTTTCACGTCACCGCCCTCAATCGCAAACTCACCCTGAACCTCAAAGCGGCGACCCACACCACTGAAACCTTCCAGTGCACGGCAGATTGAAGCATCAGACACGCCTTCATCGGTTGCTATACCAATCGCGGCCAGGGCATTCAGCACATTATGCAAACCTGGCTGGTTGACCGTTACACGCAATGGCTCACGCTCTTTACGCAATACGGTAAAGTGGGTTTGCATACCATCCTGATCAACATCTACTGCGCGGATGTCATTGTCTTCATTAAAACCATAAGTCAGTAACGGACGTGCAATCCGCGGCATGATTTCACGGATATTAGCATCATCACCACAGACTACGGCCAAGCCGTAAAATGGCAGTTTTTGCAGGAACTGGATAAAGGTATCTTTCAGGACATCGAAGCTACCGCCATAGGTATCCATATGATCGGCATCAATATTGGTCACCACGGCAGCCATCGGTTCCAGGTGCAGGAAAGAGGCGTCTGATTCATCAGCTTCGGCTACGATATAACGGCTGGCGCCCAAGGCTGCGTTCATACCGGTACGGTTCAGCAAACCACCGATCACATAGGTTGGATCCATGTTTTCTTCAGCCAGCATACAGGTGATCAGACTGGTGGTTGTGGTTTTGCCATGCGTGCCGGCAACGGCAATACCATGACGGTAACGCATTAGTTCACCCAGCATTTCCGCACGGCGAACCACAGGAATACGGTTTTCAATCGCGGTTTTAATTTCCGGATTTTCTTTATCAATCGCGGTAGAGACCACGATCACGTTGGCGCCCTTAATATTATTTGCAGTATGCCCGATATAGACTTTAATGCCATTCGCTTCCAGCTGTGCGGTGGTATTGGATGCCTTGATATCTGAACCGGAAACTTTATAGCCCTGGTTTTTCAGCACTTCCGCAATACCACACATGCCTGCGCCACCGATCCCCACAAAATGAATGTGTTTGATACGGCGCATTTCCGGCACTTTAATTAACTTTTTCGCTTGTTCAGCTGGGGTTGTTGGAGACATAGTTTACTCGGATTACAATTCTTGAATTAAACGGACCACATGTTGAGTCGCATCGGGTTGAGCCTGTCGACGTGCTTTCACGGCCATTTCCATTAACAGTTGGCGATTCAGCATCGGCTCTAATAATGTTGTTAAACTTTCCGGGGTCATCGTGGCCTGCGGGCAAATCTTTGCCGCATTGATATTGGCCAGGAAACCAGCATTGGCCGTCTGGTGATCATCCACCGCACTTGGAAGCGGCACAAAAATCGCAGCTACGCCGGCAGTGGCAATTTCAGTGACGGTCAAAGCTCCGGCACGGCAAATCACCAGATCGGCATCAGAATAGGCTTTGGCCATATCTTCAATAAAGGGCTGTACTTCAACTTGCAGACTGGCTGGTGCATTTTCATAACGTGCCCGGGTCGCCTCGGCATGGTTTTGCCCACACTGATGATAGACGCTTAATGGCACATTGAGTTGCTTTAAAGCTTCCGGAACCCGTTCATTTAAGGCTTGCGCCCCCAAAGATCCGCCAACGATCAAAATACGTAAGGGCATTCCTGCCTTGTCACGCTCCTGATAACGCCAAGACGGATTTAAAATTTCGCTAATTTCTTGTCGTACCGGATTACCTGTAGTCACGACTTTTTCTTGGGCCGGAAAGGTATTTGGAAAAGCCTGACACACCATCTTTGCCACACGCGACAATTGGGTATTGGTAAAACCGGCAACTGCATTCTGTTCATGGATCAGCACCGGAATGCCTAAGATACGTGCGGCCAAACCACCCGGGCCTGCCACATAGCCGCCAAAGCCTGCCACGGCATCGACCTGAAGCTGTTTCATGAATTTCATGGCACTTAAGGTGGCTTTCATAATTTTAAAAGGCGCCAAGGCTTTACGTAAGAAACCATTGCCACGCACACCCTGAATATCAATCTGATAAATGGGGATATTCTGGTTTTTTAACAGGCGGTTTTCCATACCTGCGGGGGTGGCCAACCAGGAAACCTGTATACCTTGTTGTTGTAAGTCTTTGGCAACAGCTAACGCTGGAAACACATGTCCACCTGTACCTGCTGCCATCATCATGACATGTTTAGGCTGTTTTTGCTGAGCGTCGGTCACGGTCTAATTCTTCAATTCAAAAAATGGAGCAGGAAATCTGATTTAAGTAATCAATTGTAATCACAAACCTCAGGCCATGAAAGTTTATTTACTTTATTTCAACAAGGCTTTAATTGCTTTTTTCACGCAAATTTCAAGTTTGGACTCGTTTTATTTATAAGGTCTGCACTTTTTCTTCGACTTAAGTGACATATCATATCAATTTTAAATGATTTTCTCATTATATTATCAATAACCTTGCCACGGACAGGGCTTTATTTAAAACCCTTTACAGCTCACTCCCGGTCAATCCATATCCTATCATCGACTAATGAGCTTAGGCTTAAATCCTATTAATTTTATAAAACTTTCATGTTATTCATATCTATATATGAATGATGCTTGATGTACAAGCAGATGCTTTAAATAGACTCAGTTCGGATAGATGTCAAAAATATCATGTCGTAATGTATGGATTATCTTGGCCGGTTATCTGGCTGCGATCCATGTCGGCAAACTTTCGGCCGTGATTCCTGTGTTGCAGCAGGATTTAAACCTGAGTTTTACTCAGGCTGGTTTTTCATTAGCATTGGTGCAGGCTGCCGGAATGCTGTTTGCGCTATGCATTGGCGCCTTTTCAGAAAAAATGGGATTAAAGCGCTGCCTGATTATGGCCTTAATCATTTTAGGGTTGAGCAGTCTTGCCGGGCTCTGGATTACGCAGCCTGCCACTTTATATGTATTGCGCTTTATGGAAGGAATCGGGTTTTTAACCATTTCCTTATGTGCGCCAGCAATTCTAAAACGTACCAGCCGCGCTGAAACACTGAATTTCAAGATGGGACTCTGGAGTTCTTATATGGGTATTGGTGTCAGTCTGGCCGTATTGATGATTCCTCTCCTGCTTGAATATCTGGACTGGCAAACGATCTGGGTCATTTTGGGCTGCCTGTGCCTTGTCATTGCTGTCATGATTAAACAATATTTAAATATTGAACCTGTCCCGGTAACACAGCCAGACTCTTCCCAAGCAGCTACAGAAAATACCTCATTCTGGCAGATTGTTCAAATTACCCTGACCCATCCTCCCATTATCTGTCTGGCGATTATTTTTGCCTGTTATAGCAGTCAATGGATCACTGTCACGGGCTTCCTGCCTACGCTGTATGTCGAACAGGGGCTAGACTTAAAACGCGCAGGGATGCTGGTTTCAATGGTTGTGCTGGCCAATCTGGGCGGTACTTTTGGCGCAGGCATGTTGCTGCAACAGGGTTATAAACCGCACACCTTATTGAGCACCGGATTTGTGGCAATGCTCTGCAGCAGTTGCTTGGTATTTGCAGCAAATTCCTGGCTCTCATTTGAATTGCAGGTTGTCAGTGCCGTGCTGTTTTCACTGATTGGCGGGATGATCCCGACCACTGTTTTTGCGATTACCCTGCACTATGCACCACGTGCCTATGCAGCAGCGGCCAGTGTGGGTCTGGTTTTACAAATTTCAGCCTGCGCACAGTTTTTTATACCGACCCTGAGCGCTGCGCTGATATCTGCCACTCAATACTGGGCCAATCTTGCCATTATCACCGTCTGCCTTTCGATGCTGGGTATGGTAATGACGGCATTTTTATTTAAGCGCTATCCTCAATGAAAAAATAAAAAAGAGCCTGCAAGCAGACTCTTTTTTCACCTGATTTTGCTTTTAAACCTGATTGGCCTGCCCCGCTTCCAGCACGGCAAACAGATCATCTGCAATCGAGGTGCCAAACTGGGTGTCAATTTCACGGATACAGGTTGGACTGGTTACATTAATTTCAGTAACATAATTTCCGATCACATCCAGCCCTACAAAGACCAGACCTTTTTCTCTGAGATACGGCCCTACTTTTGCTGCAATGGCTTTGTCATTTTCAGTCAGGGGGCGTGCCTCACCTAGGCCACCCGCGGCCAGATTACCACGCACTTCACCATTTTGTGGAATACGGGCCAGACAATACGGCACTGGCTCACCATTAATCATCAGGATGCGTTTATCGCCTTCGACAATTTCCGGAATATAACGCTGCGCCATAATCGGCTGGGTACCATTATTGGTCAGCATTTCAATGGTTGAACCGATGTTGATGCCATCCTGATACAGGCGGAAAATCCCGGTGCCGCCCATACCATCTAGAGGTTTTACAATCACATCGACCTGTTCTTTGAGAAATTCACGGATCAGGCTTTGCTGCGAAGTCACCAAGGTCGGAACTTGCAGATGCGGGAACTGGGTCGCGAACAGTTTTTCATTACAGTCACGCAGGCTTTGCGGTTTGTTGATGATCCATGCCCCTTCGCGCTCTGCCTGCTCCAGAATATAAGTGGTATAGACGAAGTTCATATCAAAAGGCGGATCTTTACGCATCAAGACAACGTCATAAGCAGCGATCGACTCTTTTTGTTTTTCGCCAAGTTCATAATAATGGTCGTAGTCTTCAAATACCTGTAGCGGCGCGATCAGACCAAAGGCCTTGCCCTGATCGATATATAAATCTTGCTGCAATGCATAACCGAGTTCATGCCCGCGACGTGCTGCTGCCCACAGCATGGCCATGGTCGAGTCTTTCTTCAGGTTTACATTTTCAATGGGATCCATCACAACAAGTACGCGCATGTGTCTCTGCTCTTTTTCAAAAAATGACTTGGCAAGGAGTATAGCTTGTGTGGATTCTTTTGTTTATAGTGATTTTGCATGACTTATTTTGTATAGGTTTTTAGATAGATGCTCAGGCAATTTGAGCTCAAGGGAGGTATGCCATGCAACAGGCCATTATCGGTTTTCATCTGGATGAGGAACAGCATTGGGTTGCAGAGCTGGCCTGCGGACATGGCCAGCATGTTAGGCATACCCCGCCATGGCAAAATCGCCCATGGGTGATGACCGAGCAAGGGCGCAAGGAAAAGATCGGGATACTGCTGGACTGTAAAAAATGCGAAAAGTGCGAAACTGAAACCTGAACCTATGAAAAAAATAGTATGTAGGTGACCTAAAAAATAATCTTGTCCAGAATTTGCTAATTTGAGTTACTGCGTTTATGCTTTTATTGCTCAAACATGCAGCGCATTTTTTCAGGGTGTACTTTTGCTCATACGGCTCGTCAAACAGGTCTGGTTGGTGATGCTTGTGGTTTTTGCCATAGGCTGGAGCAGTGTGTCTGTCGCATCTGCAAACACCATGCATCTGGTCATGTCGACTGAAAAAATGAGCAGTCATTGTCTGGAAATGAAAAAACCGACCGCCTCTCATTCTCTGCATAAGACTGATCATCATCAAGATCAGAATCTGATACAACCGGATTGTGTCAGTGACAACATCCAGCAGTCATCAGACTGTCTGGATTGTGGCACTATGGCCTGCCAGAACCTGGTCACCAGCCTGCCCATTGCAACGCCCGAGTTAAGCATGCCTGATCACGGTTATTCAGAAAAAACCCTCCTCCCTGCTTATCATGCCAAGCACCTTGCCGGTTACTGGCAAGAAATCTTACGCCCACCCAAAGCTTGATCCTGAATTTTTAATTTTTTTTATTCATTAAGGATTAAGTTATGTTGCTTAAAATCAGTCAAAGCCTGTGTCTGGGCTTCGGCCTCATCTCGTCGTCTGCCCTGTTTGCAGCCGTAAAAGAATACCATCTGGTCATTGATGAAAGCCCGATCAATTTCACCGGAAAGACAGTCAAGCGAATCACTGTAAACGGAAAATTCCCTGCACCCTTGCTGGAATTTGAAGAAGGTGATGACGCGGTCATTCATGTACAAAACAATCTGAACAATCAGGATACCTCGCTGCACTGGCATGGCTTGCTCCTGCCCGGGCTGATGGATGGCGTCCCCGGATTTAACGGTTTTCAGGGGATCAAACCGAAACAGTCTTTTACTTATCGCTTCAAGGTTCGTCAAAACGGCACCTACTGGTATCACGCACATTCCAAAGGTCAGGAACAGGACGGCCTCTATGGCGCATTGGTGATTCGCCCCAAAGCCCAGACATTGCTACCTGCACATGAACAAACCGAGCGGGATTATGTGGTGATGCTGTCGGATTTTCACGAACAGGGCAGCCAGCAGATTCAGAACAATTTAAAAAAATCGGCCGAATATTATCAGAACCAGCGCGAAACTGTGGGCGATGTGCTCCAGCAGGTGAAACGTGACGGCCTCAAGGCCACCTGGTCAGATCGCAAGATGTGGAACCAGATGCGTATGCTAAAAACCGACCTGTCTGATGTTACCGGCTATACCTTTCTGGTCAATGGAAAAACGCCGCAACAAAACTGGAGTGGCCAGTTCCAGCCCAATGAAAAAGTCCGCCTGCGATTCATCAATGCTTCCGCCATGTCATTTTTCGATGTGCGTATTCCCCAGCTGAAAATGACCGTGGTCAGTGCTGATGGACAAGCTGTACAGCCGGTCGCTGTGGATGAGTTCCGTATTGGAACCGCTGAAACCTATGATGTGATTGTGGAACCAACTGCAGCCCATTACCAGATTGAAGCGGAATCGATCGACCGCTCAGGCTTTGCCATTGGCAGTCTGTATCAGGCAGCGGATTCAAGCAAAACCCCGGCTCCGGTTCAATTACCAACACCGCGCCCTCGTGCCTTATTGACCATGGAAGATATGGGACATGCTGAGCAGCATGATATGTCGCATGACACACACAGCAGTCAGACTACACGATCTGCAACAGGCACGCCTAAACATGATGATCATGCCCAGCACGACATGCATGCAAGTCATCGTGCCATGTCCGGAACCAATCAGCCTCATCAGCCGGTTGAGGGCTGGGCCAATATGTCTACGCCTGCAGGGCACAAAGCCTTACAATATCAAGACCTCAAAGCCCTAATACCGCAACCGGATACCCGCGCAGCAGAACGTGAACTGGTGATTCGTCTGGGTGGAACCATGGAGCGCTACATCTGGACCATTAATGGTAAAAAATTCAGTGATGCCGAGCCACTTCAGGTGAAATATGGCGAGCGGATCCGGCTGAAATTTATCAATGACAGCATGATGGCCCATCCGATGCATTTGCATGGCATGTTTATGCAGCTGGAAAATGGTCAGTCTGCTGCAAATATGCCAAATAAACACACCGTGATTGTGCCGCCTGGGAAAACGGTGACCACCCTGCTCACAGCAGACGAACTGGGAGAATGGGCGATTCACTGCCATCTGCTCTATCACATGAGTGCCGGCATGATGAACAAGCTGATTGTGGCACAGGTTGACGAAGATCAAGCATCTCACCCTTCTTCACAAAAAATGCCGTCAAAGCCAGCAGCTGCTCAAGGAGAAAGCCATGCACATCACTAATCTTTTGGTAAAGTCAGTGCTTAGCAGTGCGCTTACCCTAAGCAGTCTGAGTATTTTTGCAGCAGCTTCTAGCGAGCATACGGGTCATAATGAACATCAGCATCATAGCGGACATCATGCCATGCAAAACGTGACTAATGACCACGCACAGCATACTGAAACTGCAGATGAAGCATCCCATCAACCGCCACCAAAGTTATTGCATCAACAGCATGCACTGAGCACACCACAAAATTCAGTCAGCTCTGCCAGCGAACATGATCACCGTAAAGAACATGGCGCACAGATTTATAGCCAGATCATTCTGGACCAGAAATGGCAGCATAGTTCAGAGGGAAATGGGGCATTCAAGTCTAAGAACCAGGCCAGAGTCGGCACCGATGAAAATAAAATCTTCCTCAAGCTAGAAGCCGACAAACATGAATCCCGTCAGGCCGAATATGAGGCCAAAGTGTTGTATAGCCGAAATATTTCCGATTTCTGGGATGTGCAGACCGGTGTGCGCTACCGTCAGGAAAATTTAGCCGGGTCTGCAACACGACAGCAGAACGAGCGTTTCGATGCCGTATTTGGGCTACATGGTTTGGCCCCCTACTTTTTCGAAACGGATGCTCATCTCTATGTCGGTGAAGATGACTTTGTCGGATTAAAACTGGAAATGGAACGTGACCTGTTATTGACGCAAAAACTGATTATGCAGCCCTTTGTCGAACTGGATCTCACCCTGAATGATCAGGCAGCTAATGCGAAAAAAACTGGTCTCAGTCATGCGACCTTGGGTCTGGAAACACGCTATGAACTGAGCAAAAAGTTCATGCCTTATCTGGAAGTGGGTTATGAATATAGCAAAGGCAATCAACAGACAGACTGGCAGCAAAGTTCTGATTCAGAAAAAGGCTGGATCTATGGTGCAGGCCTTAGAATGATGTTCTAAGTTTTCTTAAATTTAATTTTTACAGGTTAATCATATCGCTACGGAAGATGAAATTATATTCATACTCCGTAGCGCTATGCTGCTGTGTTTTAGGCTGAAGATAATTTTTTTTGATTTTAGATTTTATAAGCATTCTCATTATACTTTTTGGGTTTTCCGGTACGTTCCTGCTTATGCCGATATCTGTTATTTTGCTAAAAACTAGTCTTCATCGTTTTGATTTCTATTATTACTTTTTGCTACCAGCGTGCCTAGCATAATGATAAAAGCACTCACGCCACCTATTAACAGGCTCATCAGTCCCATTTCCAGCATAAAATTGCTATCGCCAGTCTCAGGGGCACCCCACAGAAATTGCAGACGATCACCAAAAACAAAATTGATCGCACATACAATCAGAAATCCAATCAAGGTGGCAATCAGTAAAGTCACCACTAAGTTCTTCCACATTTTACATCCGACGAACAGGATGATCATGGCTAGTCCAACCATGGTAATGATGGATATAAGCAACACACCGTTCCAGTAATCCATGAGACTTACTCTTGTTTTGGTTTTAAATTAAAATTAAGAAATTCTTATAGTTAATTTTTCCAATTGAGTTTTAATATAGGTGGATTTTCATACACAGACAATGACAAGAACTATCTTAAAACTACAAATATCAATTTACCCAAAGTTATAAAATACACTGACTTAGTAAAATCTTGCTGAGTACTGAACGATTTTGATTAACATAAAGTAACGCAAACACAACGTGTATTTATTGTTTTGCTTTGCTAAAGCTTAAATCCGACCGATAAAGTCCAAGTCAATCAGCTTGAAAAGCTTAAGATAAAGAGTAATTAAGCCACTTTTATAAGAAAAATAAATAATAAATATAAAAAACTTGAATATTTTCTGATTTAGGTTATGCTGTGTTTAACTAGAAAAAAGCGTTGTTTAGTTAAGCTTCTTTAAGTGCCGCAGTATTATTTATAATCCTCAGTTTTTTCAGATCTTTATTTCAATTCTTGTTGTTTTTCCAAGTTATCCATAGTCATTTCGATGACTAAAATTATTAAAATTTAACAGGTTTATATTATGTCTACTACAGTTACCGGTACAGTAAAATGGTTTAACGAAACTAAAGGTTTTGGTTTTATTCAACAAGAATCAGGTCCTGACGTTTTTGCACACTTTAAAGAAATCAGCAGTTCTGGTTTTAAAACTTTGTTTGAAGGTCAACGTGTTTCTTTTAGCGTAGTTGATGGTCAAAAAGGTCCAAATGCGATCAATATCGTTGCGCTATAATTTAGCCCAGCAATAAGAAAAAGCACCTTCAGGTGCTTTTTTTAGCACTGAAGATTCATAATTTTGGTGAAAGGTTTTCTGATTGTCTGTTTAGCTCATCAAAAGTGAATTTTTAAGAATCATGTTTCTGAATCACTGCTGCTCAGTTAGACTTTATAAAAGATAAAAATGAAAAACCCCTAGCATCCTGCCAGGGGCTTTCCGTATGGGTTCGCTTGGTATAACTCCTGTCGTACCTTACTTTCCTTGTATTTATCTATTGTTATTCTTGTGTGGAACCTCCTGTTCCTGTTAAAGCTATCATAGGAAATTTCCACTATTCAAAACAGCCGCAAAGTGCTGGAATTGATGTAAGCCAATGCTTACAAGAATAGACAGAGATAATAAATTTCAAATGTTTAGCAAATTGAACATCTACAAAAAAAGGAAGCTCAAGCTTCCTTTTCTATGCCAATCTAGGCTTAGATTCCGTATTTAACACGGTAATCTTCCATTTTCGCCAAAGCTGCTAGGTCGCCTTTCGCTTCCAGATAGTCCATTAAATCTTTCATGGTAATTAAGGCATGTACAGGAATCTCAAGCTCTTGCTGCACTTCCTGAATCGCAGACAGTTCGCCCTGACCTTTTTCCTGACGGTCTAATGCAACTAGCACACCCGCAATCTGCGCACCGGCATTTTTCAGGATGGTGACGACTTCACGAATCGCTGTGCCTGCGGTAATCACATCATCAATGATCCAGACTTTTTTACCTTCTACAGAAGCACCGACCAATACGCCACCCTCGCCATGGTCTTTGGCTTCTTTGCGATTAAAACCCCACGGCACACTTACCCCATGATTTTGCGACAGAGCCACAGCAGTTGCTGCCACAAAAGGAATGCCTTTATAGGCAGGTCCAAAAATCACTTCAACATGGTCACATTTAATCAGTTTTGCAGCATAGCCAGAAGCCAGCAGTGTCAAGGCTTCACCATCATTCAACAGACCCGCATTAAAAAAATAGGGACTCACACGTCCCGATTTTAAAGTAAACTCACCAAATTTAAGCACACCGCGTGATAATGCGAGTTCGATAAAAGCTTGTGGGTTAAACTGAGCTGGCGTTGACATGAGGTGCTCCTAAATCCATTAATTAAGGTAAGACTTGCGCATGATACCAAAGAGTAGCTATCCAGGTGATCAAAAAATTCTTCGCGTCGTTTCAATTAATGTCAACGGCTTACGCTCATCTGTCACCAAAGGTCTATTAGAATGGATGGAACAGTCGGATGCCGACGTGATTTGCATGCAGGAAAGCCGGATCACGCATGCGCAGTGGACCGATAAATTCAAGCCTGAAGGCTGGTACACGCACCTGTTTCCTGCCGAGCGTCCGGGTTATGCCGGTACTGCCATTTATAGCCGTCTGCCTTTTGTGTCTCTGACCGATGGCTTGGGTTTTGAACTGGCCGATTCACAAGGCCGTTTTATTGCCGCTGAATTTAACTTGGGTCTAGAACAAACTGTACAGATCTGTTCCCTGTATCTGCCTTCGGGTTCATCAGGCGATGAAGCACAAGCGCGTAAAGATCACTTTCTGGAAGAATACGCAAAAATCCTGAAACAGTGGCGCGATGAAAATAAATCGGTGATTGTCTGCGGTGACTACAATATCGTGCATAAACGTATCGATATTAAAAACTGGTCGGGTAACCAGAAAGCCTCGGGCTGTTTACCGCACGAACGTGCCTGGCTAGATCATATCTACGATGAGCTTGGTTATGTCGATACTTTCCGTGAAGTCCGCAAAGAAGCCGAATTATACTCCTGGTGGTCAAACCGTGGACAGGCGCGTGCCAAGAATGTTGGTTGGCGGATTGATTATCATGCCTGCTCTCCGGACTGGAAAGAGCGTACCGTTAATGCCTGGGTCTATAAAGAACAATGGTTTAGCGACCATGCCCCCGTGATCATCGACTACAAACTATAATCTTCATTATTTAATTGAGTGAACATACGTTCACTCAATTAAGGCTTATCTCTTACATGACATGACGTATTTTTTGGGTTTATCTTAATGTAATAACATAGCATTATAGCGCTACGGCACAAGGACATGTCAGGACGACAACATAAGGACAGGACGCCGTAGGACGAAAATAAAACAGACTATAGATTTAGCTTGTTTTGCATGGATGTGACATTGGACGTTGGATTGAGACCCGCATGATCAGGATGATTAAATGCGGGTTTTCTATTTCTATTATTCCCAAATTTTTATTTTTCTTATTATTTAGATTGTTCTTTTTCTTGCTGCTCATGTTAAAGCTGCTTGATGTCATTTTGATGACATGACTTTTCTGGTATTTAAAATTTTTTCTTTTTTTTCATTTGCTTTTGCATGGTTTGCTGCTGCCAATTTGGTTAAGCTAGTTCATGATTTAAATTTTTTAGATGGCAGCTATGTTAAAAATTTACGGAATTAAAAATTGTAGTTCGATGAAAAAAGCCTTTGATCTGCTGACGGAGCAAGGTCTGAGTTATGAATTTCATGATTATAAAAAACAGGGCATCGATGCTGAAACCGTCAAAACCTGGCTGGATGCCTTGGGTCAGGACGTGGTTCTGAACAAGAAAGGCACTACCTGGCGTAAACTCAGTGAAGAAGAGCAACAGGCCACCCTGTCAAGTGAAAATGCCTTAATTAATGCATTAACCACCCATACCAGTTTAATCAAACGTCCAATCTTGGCAACCTCTACAGGATTTATTGCCGGTTTTGATGAAACAGCTTATCGTAGCTTAGCCCACTAATATCTTGTATTGAATAACACTCATAAAAAAGCCTGACATCGATCAGGCTTTTGTATATCTGCTTAAAATAAATTAGTTGGCACGAATCCAAGTCTGGTTACGACCCAATGCCGCTACACCGATGAAACCACGTAGCTCAAGTTTCTTGCCACCGTCTGCCAGCTGGCCTTTCAACTTATAGGTTTTACCGGATTGCGGATCCAGGATCGAACCGCTGTCATAGCTAGTCCCGCCAGCATTTTTTAGACCTTTAACAATGGTCAGGCCTTTCAGAGATTTGTTGTGATATGGACCTTCACATTTCTTGCAGGCATTTTCTTCACCTGGAGTTAACACAGACTGAATACTGGCTGACAAAGTGCCGTTCTTTTGTTCAGTGAATTTAACCATGGCCTTAGGCTGCTTGGTTTTATCATCAATGGTTTTCCATACCGTGCCATTTAAAGGATCCGCGGCATTCGCCAATGCAGATAAGCCTAGTAGTCCTAACGTAAGCGCTATTTTTTTCATTTTTCTTCATTTCCTTAGTCTGAAAATAGACCCATGTAGTATTAAAAAGTCACAACAATTTTTCAATTTTTAGGTGTGACTATTTAGTGTAACCTTGTAAATATGGTTGGTAAATAATCTACACGATCAATAAAAGCACAAAAAGATGGAAGGAAGATGAAGATAAGCCCGCTAACGAAACAATTAATTACAGAAAGCTTTTTAAAAACGGCCATTCGTGCCCCGAGCAGATTCAGTCTTCCACCGAGTTCAATGCGCATTGCTCTGGAACAGATGTGCAAACTTTTCCCTCAGGATAAAACGGTACAGATTCGCTCGCTTCGATTGGCCGGACTGCGCGCGGAAGAAATTAAGCCGCAGCAGGAATCGACCCAGCTGATTTTTCATATTCATGGCGGCGCATTTTACTTAGGTTCTTTAAATACCCATCGTGCCTTTATGACTCAAATTGCGGCTCGAACCCAGATGCAGGTGCTGCATGTCGATTATCCGCTATCACCCGAATCTGCCTATCCAGAAGCGTTGGAAGCCTTGTTTGATGTCTATAATCTGCTACTGGATCAAGGTGTTCAGGCCAAAGATATTATTCTGTCCGGCGATTCTTGCGGTGCCAATCTGGCCTTGGCGCTGGCACTCAAAATACAGCAGGAAAGTCTGCCACAGGTCAGCGGTCTGATTCTGCTGTCTCCACTGCTGGATTTAACGTTGACCAGTGAATCTTTACGTTATAACCAGAAGCATGATGCCCTGCTGTCTCTGGAAACGGTTCAAACCGGGATTGAATATTATGTGCCGCGTTCGATTGATCGTGGTGATCCGGAAGTTTCTCCTTTTTTTGCCGATTTAGCCGGCTTGCCACCGATTCATATTCAGGTAGGTTCCAAGGAAATTCTGCTGGATGATGCTAGTCGTTTTAAAGAAAAAGCGGAACAGGCGGGTGTCGAGGTCGAATTTAAACTCTATACCGGCATGTGGCACAACTTCCAGATGTTCAGTGCCTGGTTCGATGAAGCCAAACAGGCGCTGACCGATCTTGCAGAATTTGCCCATCGTCTGGACCGAGATTAAGCATGATTTAGCATATAAAAAAGGTCAGCCGTAGCTGACCCTTTGAAAAGAGGTTTTAGGTTTTAAATGGCCTGAACTTGCTGCAATGCAGTTTGCAATGCTTGGGCTTTAACCGCTTCGCCCATGTTCACTCCTTCAGCACGAATCACTTCGATATCATTCACACCGGTAAAGTTAAACACGGTTTTCAGGAAAGCCTCCTGAAAATCAGCCGGGCTTTGCTCGCCATAGACACCACCACGGCTGCTGGCAATATACACTTTCTTATTGCCCGCCAAACCCACAGGACCTTGTTCGGTATATTTAAAAGTACGTCCCGCGACACAGATCCGGTCAATCCAGGCTTTTAGGGTTGATGGCAAACCGAAGTTATACATCGCTGCACCAATCACCACGACATCAGCCTGTAAATATTGATCTAAAATTTCCTCGCCCAATGCCGTCTGTTCTGCATTCTGGCCCATTAAAATTTCGGCAGTAAGATGGGGAATAGGCTGTGCTGCCAGATCCAGGTACTCAACTTCAATGGCCTCAGCATATTTTTGCTGCAATTGTTCCACCACGGCCTGAGTCAACTGACGCGAAATAGAAGCATCTCCTAAAATACTGGAATCAATCTGTAAAACTTTCATGGCTTCGCTCTTTATCTTTGGTTGTTTCTAACAATGCAGCCATTTTAACGATTGACCATATTGAAATAATTAGCACAAATAAAACACATCATCCTGAATTTAGAACAAAACTGTATGCCTCTTAACCTCTTTAATTTTGATTAGAACCCTTTGGTATAGCCTAGATCACTTATGCTATAGGCAAAGAATGAGCAGATCAGATATCAACTAAATCACAAAAATGTTTTAAATATTGTTGTTTATCAAGCATTCAAACTTATGTTATCTTGTGTAAATAAAGCTATAAATATCCAATAAGTCTTAAAAAATCTGCCATAACAATTAAAGTCAGACCGGGACCATGAAGCGAATATCGCCTGTATTAGAAAAAGTGCTAAGACACAGAATCAAGAAATATCTGGTCGAAGATGAAGTCGTGATGAACTGGCGTATCCTGAAGAAATGCATCCTGATGCTGACCTTGGGATGCGGTGTACATCTGACCTGGCTCGGCTGGGACCTGTTTGTTTTATTCAATCCTGAGTATTGGCAATATGTACATATTGAACGGGTTTATTCACAAGTCGTGCTGAACGGCAGTTTTTTATTGATTTTAGCCTTGCTAATTTATCCCTGTTATAAATTTCAGGGCAACCGTCTGGTGGAACGTTATCTACCCTATCTAGCAGTTGGCACCTTTGTGGTTTCGTTATGTCGGGATGCCTATATCGTCGGCGTGATCAGTCCGGTGGCTACCACCGCTTACGTCTGCTTAATTATGGTCGGTCTGGTACTGTTTCATCGCACGCTAGTCTATAGCATGCTGATTCCTGCCTCCATTTTTCTGGGCGGATGTGCCTATTTAAGTTTCGGTCATCAATTGCCTTATTCACCGCTATTTAATATCGATGACAAGCTTTTCTATAATGGTTTCTGGCTGTTATCGATGCTGTATTTCATTTTGCCAATTCTGGCCGTCTGCATGGTGTTATTCGAGATTCTGCTGAGCCAATGGCGTCATCGCGAGCAGCTGATCAAACAGCTGAGTCAGATTGATCCGCTCACCAACCTGTTTAACCGCCGTAGCATCAACCAATGTCTGGATAAACTGAATGCCGCAGCCACTCCCAATTATGCTTTAGTGCTATTAGATCTGGATCATTTCAAGAAAATTAATGATCACTATGGCCATCATAAGGGCGATGAAACCTTAGTCGAAGTGAGCGCCGTGCTGAACCAGCAATTGCGCGAAAGTGATGTAGTCGGCCGTTTTGGCGGGGAAGAATTTATTCTGGTGCTTAAAAACACCAGTCTGGAAAAAGCCGAGCAAGTGGCTGAGCGCTGCCGCATCGCCATTCAGCAATTGCAGATTTTCAGTGATGAGGGTGAGCTGATTCCGGTGACCGCCAGTTTCGGGATTGCCATTTCTAGCGCGGAATTACGCCCGCAGCAGTTATTGAGTCAGGCCGATCAGGCGCTTTATCAGGCTAAAGCCGGTGGGCGTAATCTGGTCAAAGCCTATGCTGAACCGGTGCCAGCACAGATGCAGGTCTCTTAAACGGGTTCAGCTTTTTAAGACTAGATTATGGATTTTCACTTTGAGCCAGCGCTTGCAGTTGTGCCAGCAATTCTCCCTCGCTAAAGGCACCGGTCAAACGCAAGCCACGAATTTCCTGCTGCTGCGCATTCAAGAATAAATACGTTGGCGGTCCCAGAATTTCCCATTGGTTTAACAGTGCTTGATGAGAGGCATTATATTGGCTTAAATCCAGCTTGATCAGGAAATATGGCGCAAGCGCCTGCTGCACCGCTGCAGATTTTAAAATACGATGTTCGATCGGCTGACAGGCGACACACCAGTCGGCGTAGACATCAATAATGATCTTTTGCCCTTGTGGTGCCTTGTTCAAAATCTGCTGAAATTCTGCTGCACTACGTGCCACATGCCAGTTGACTTCTGTACTCACCTGCTCCACAAAAAACCGCTGACTATGCTGATATTGGCTATAAGCAATATAAGGTACAGCCAGTACCAGACACAGGATATACAGCCATCTTAGACTCGTGCGATGCCAGAAAATCCGGAACAGCACATAGGCTACGAAGGTCATACCCAAAGCTAAGGATAACCATTGTAAAGCGGCTTCTGAAATTAGCGGCCGAATAAAATACAGGGCCAATGCCAGCATGATAAAGGCAAAGAGCACTTTAATCTGATTCATCCAGTGCCCGGCTTTAGGCAGAATCCGTGCACCCAGAATACTGGCCAGTAATAAAGGCGTGCCCATCCCAAAACCCAGAGTAAACAGCAACAGAGCGCCCTGCCACTGATTTTGCGTCTGGGAAATAAACAACAATGCACCTGCCAGTGGTGCGGTCATGCATGGTCCTACCAGAAGCGCCGAAATCATGCCCATAACGCCCGCACTGACCAGACTACCTCCCTGCTGCATGGCCTGTGCCCGATCCAGACGATGAACCAGACGTTGCGGCAGTTTGATTTCAAATAGGCCAAACAGATTCAGGGCAAACAGGACAAATAGCACACTAAAAGCAATTAAAGTCCCAGGTTGCTGCAACCAGCGCTGAAAATTCAGGCCGGCCGAAGATGCAATTAGGCCAAGTACTGCATAGACAGCGGCCATACTGCTGACAAAAGTCAGTGCAATCATCCAGGCTTTCAGGCCTTTACTGTCACGTACAATCAGTGAGGTCAGAATCGGCAGCATCGGCAAGGAACACGGCGTAAACGCCAGTAAAATTCCCAGGCCGAAAAACAGCAAAAGCCCATAGCCCAAAGAGCGTTCAAGCAGTTGGGCTGACCATTTCTGGTCTTGTGCTGCATAGGGTTCGGTTTGTGTGTTGGCTGATGCAGAGATTTCATCTGCTGTAGATTCTGAAGAATCTGCTGTATTAAACAGGGTATTGTGTTGCAGTGATGAAGTATTCAGATCAAGTAAACGCTTTGTTCCTGATCCGGCAGCTTCAAATTGCACCAGACCGGACAAATCGGTCTTGAACTGAATGGTTTGTGGCGGATAACAGATCCGGTCTTTGGCACAACCCTGCCAGCTGACCTGATAGGATCGCCCCGCCTGAGTCGGGATCTGAAACTTTAACTGCTGATAATAAACCTGGGTATGCCCATAGTTGTCATCATATAAATCTTCAGCGGGTGGCAACTCAAACGTCACCGGCTGGTTGCCCTGCCGGACTTCAATTTTATGCTGATACAGATAATAGTTGTCCGGAATCTGCCAGCTCAGTTCAGCCTGCTGCTGACTGGTGGAGATCACGCTCACAGGAAAAGCCTGATCGGCAGACAACAATGCAGTTTCCGCTTGAGCAGGACTGCTGAACAAGGTGCTTCCCAAAATAACCGGGGCAAGTATTTTCCCCCAGGTCGGGAACTGCGAGTATTTCATCATCTGTGAGTTGAATAACTTAGAACAGCACAGAGAAACCTAGGCCTGAGAAGTAGCTTCGATCTGCACCATCCAGATCTACACCGACATTCGCATCCAATTGGACACGGTCGTTTAAGGCATACATAATCCCGGTACCGAGCGCGTATTGATTATCGACACTTTCAGCTTTACGGTAAATCAGTTCAGAATAACCTGACCAGCGATCAGTAATGCGGTAGCCTAGAGAAGGAATCGCAGACACTGCCCAGTTGCTGTCCTGCCATTCATAACGCATGGTCAATGCGGTACTGACCAAGTCATTATATTGATACGACACGACAGAACCCAAGCTGTAAATATCTTCTTCATTGGTGAAACCGGCATTGCCTGTTGCAATGATGGCTTCGGCCAGCAAAGCCATACTGAGTTTGTCATCATCCAGATCAATGGCCTTTTTCAGACCAATACTAACATCGCCCAGACCATCATCTTCTTCGGTCTGGCCATTGGATTTCACTTGTATCCAGGTCGGGCCAGCCCAACCTAAACGCAATTCCAGATCATCACTGAGTCCGGTACGTAACAACATATCTGCACTGAGTGTGGTCGCGGTCTGATCGCCCGACTTGCTATAACGCGCTGTAGGCAAGCCTTGCTCCCAAGCGACATTTCCGACTGGAGTAATTCCAGTACTGAGACCCTCACCTGGTCGATCAAATTCAAAATCTGCTGCGAAAAGCTGTGCACTACAACCGGCCAGTGCAATCAAACCCAAGGTTTTTAATGTTGTCATGTTGGAGCTCTTTATTAAAATTTAACTGAGTTCTTTGGTCATTTTTGCGCCATGCTTGCGAAGCAGTTCTAGCGTCTGTTTTTCTTCATCCAAGGCTTCTGACCAGTTGATTTCATCAAAATCACAATCAAAGAATAGATCACTAATTGAAGATAAAATAGTCATGCCATCTTCATCTTTGCTATTTGGATCGACTTTTTCATCCAGTAAACGCTGTACAGCTGGCGCGCATGCGGCACTTGCGGCATCCCAGAGTGGACCATAAATTTCTTCTGCATCCCACAGATGCAGATTCACTTTGGCCTGGATCAGTTCTTCCAGAATCTGTAAATGTACCGCCAAACGTGCCTGTTTCTCCTCTTCTGAAAGTGGTGTTCCGGCTTCATACAGCTCACACACTTCTTCCCACCATTTAAACAGGCCATCTGACCAGACCGAAATCACCGGGCCTTTGTCATGATCAATAAAATTCGGGTTGAGTCCATCTGCCAGCAGCTGTTTGACCTGGTCCAGATTTAATTCTTCGAGTGCTTGCACAAAAAGCTGTTGTTGCGCAGTTAACATGATGGAGCTCACTTTGATTCGTTTTCGACTATTATGCCGAATAAAGCAGGATTTGTTGTGCTTCTCATAACTATATTTTTGTTTAATACGAAAAAAGCCCCGCAGGGCTTTTTCAAATCAGTTTGGCTTACTCTTCGATATCCGCAGTATCTGTGCCTGCTAGGTCAAGAGCACCTGGACGAACATTGTCTTTTTTCTCGATCACATGTTCCAGACTACGTTTTAGTCGGTCAATTGCACCGTGGATCGCAGTATCGACATTATGGCCACGATGATTGACTACGACAGGTTTCAAGCCTGCAGGACGCGCTTCAATCATACAGCGAATATCGTCATCGCCGCCTTTGGCGCCATTTTCATCACTGAGATGGACTGAAAAATGGGTAATACGTTCGCTGTGGCGCTGGAATTCTTGATTTAATTCTTCCCGTACATAAGTAATTAAACGATCACTATTCTGAATGTGGTTATCGGTACGAAGTTCAATATTCATATATTACCATCCTCAATCTTTGTAACTTTTGAGTGCAAAATTTTTTATCTTGGCACGTTTGTAGCTTGCTGTTTCGCATCGCATTTCACTTCTTCAAATGATTGGAATGACACCCTCCATTTTGAATGATGAACACATTTTTGAGTCTGCAGAATCGTGTCCTTATATCTTGAATATCGGCTGTATCTGGGAAATATGCAAGTGATATTTTGGTTTTTTAGCAAAAGAATAATCCATTGTGACAACTGCTTACTCAGCCCAAAAATGCAGGATTTTTCAAACGGAAATTTCATAACCTTTCACACGATTTAATTTGAAATATTTTTTGGCCAAGCAGATGAATCGCTTAAATAACACTCGACCAAGAAACCTAAAAAAAGAGAAATTAAAAGTATTTTTTATCGAAATTAACTCACTTTTATCTAGGGTGTGTTGACACTTTTAGTTTAAAAAAATAGCGAAGTAGTAAAATCAAATCGCCAAACCCAATTTTACTATTCGCTATGC